>NZ_JBQHQF010000002.1:0-136427 GCF_052067635.1 Collinsella sp. HCP3S3_E5
TGCTGTACAAGGAGGGCCTGGACCTTCTCGTCGTGCCCTCCGCCGAGCTCTCCCGCGGCCGTGGCGGCCCGCGCTGCATGAGCATGCCCTTCTGGCGCGAGGACCTCTAAGTCTTTCCGTTTCCGGTGCGGTCCCCCTACAACCGCACCGGTTTCGCCCGTCAAACGGGCAACACTAATACTTGCGTAATTTATTTTTTCGAAAGGAAACGAACCATGGGTGTTAACCTCTCCGGCCGTAGCTTCCTCAAGCTCCTCGACCTCACCACCGAGGAGATTGAGTACCTGCTCAAGCTCTCCAAGAACTTCAAGGACATGAAGCGCGCTGGCGTTCCGCATCGCTATCTCGAGGGCAAGAACATCGTTCTGCTCTTCCAGAAGACCTCCACTCGTACCCGCTGCGCCTTCGAGGTCGGCGGCATGGATCTGGGCATGGGCGTCACCTACCTCGATCCGGGTTCGTCGCAGATGGGCAAGAAGGAGTCCATCGAGGACACCGCCCGCGTTCTCGGCCGCATGTATGACGGCATCGAGTTCCGTGGTTTTGCCCAGGACGACGTCGAGGAGCTCGCCGCTAAGTCCGGCGTGCCCGTGTGGAACGGCCTGACCACTGAGTGGCATCCCACCCAGATGCTCGCCGACATCCTGACCGTCCAGGAGAACTTCAACTACGACATCAAGGGCAAGACCCTCGTCTTCATGGGCGACTGCAAGAACAACGTTGCTCGCTCCCTCATGGTTGTCTGCTCCAAGCTCGGCATGAATTTCGTGGCCTGTGGCCCCGAGGAGTGCATGCCCGCTGACGACGTCATCGAGGCCTGCAAGCCCATCGCCGAGGCTAACGACTGCACCATCAAGCTGACCACCGACGTCAAGGACGGCGTCACCGGTGCCGACGTTATCTACACCGACGTGTGGGTCTCCATGGGCGAGCCTGACGAGGTCTGGGCCGAGCGCATCGCTCAGCTCACCCCGTATCGTGTCACCTCCGAGGTCATGGCTATGGCCAACCCGGGTGCCATCTTCCTGCACTGCCTGCCCAGCTTCCACGACACCAACACCACGATTGGCGCCGAGAAGTGCGAGCAGTTCGGCATTACCGAGCAGGAGGTCACCGACGAGGTCTTCGAGAGCCCCGCTTCCAAGGTTTTCGACGAGGCCGAGAACCGCATGCACACCATCAAGGCTGTCATGTACGCAACGCTCAAGTAAGAGCCTTTAAGCATTTCGCTCGGGGTGTATTGCTGCACACCCCGAGCGGTTTGTCTGGTAAATATCTTGCGTCGGGCGGTGGGCACGGCACGGAAGATCCGCTTCGCGCGAGAAAGTTAAATGATTTATGAAGGGGGGATGAGAACTATGACTGAGACCGCTAAGAAAAAGCGCGGTATGCCTTCATCGTTCACCATTCTTCTAGCTCTGCTGGCAATTGTTGCAGTGATTACCGTTATCGTCTCCGGCACGTCCGGCGGCGCTGTTACTGCAGCCCGCCTGAGCGATTTCTGCACCGCCCCGATTCTGGGCTTCGCTGACGCTCTGCCCGTCTGCCTCTTCGTTATGATCTTGGGCGGCTTCCTCGGTATGATGACCGAGACCGGCGCCCTGGACAACGGCATTGCCGTTCTGGTGCAGAAGCTTAAGGGCAACGAGATCATGCTCGTTCCTGTCCTTATGCTCATCTTCTCCCTCGGTGGTACCACCTATGGTATGTGCGAGGAGACCGTTCCCTTCTACGCCCTGCTCGCCGCTACCATGATGGCTGCCGGCTTCGACCCCATGGTCGGCGCTGCTACCGTCCTGCTCGGCGCTGGCTGCGGCTGCCTGGGCTCCACGGTTAACCCGTTCGCCGTCGGCGCTGCCGTCGACGCTCTGACCGGCGTTGGCATTGAGGTCAACCAGTCCATCATCATCGGCCTCGGTGCCGTCCTGTGGATTGTTACCACGGCCATTTCCATCTTCTTCGTCATGGGCTATGCCAAGAAGGTCAAGGCTGACAAGGGTTCCACCATCCTTTCGATGCAGGAGCTCAAGGACGCCGAAGAGGCTCACGGCAAGGCTGCTTCCGAGGTTAACAAGGAGGTCAAGCTCACCGGTCGTCAGAAGGGTGTTCTGATCGCCTTTGCCTTCACCTTCGTCGTCATGATCGTCGGCTTCATTCCGCTGGCCGACCTCAACGAGGGCGTTGCCAACTTCTTTGACGCTGGCGCTGTCTACGATGCCGACGGTAACACCGTCGTCCAGGGCTGGTCTGCCCTGATCACCGGCCTGCCCATTGGCCAGTGGTACTTCGACGAGGCTTCCACCTGGTTCTTCCTCATGGCTATCCTGATCGGTATCATCGGTGGCCTGTCCGAGAAGCAGATCGTTAACACCTTCATCACCGGCGCTGCCGACATGATGTCCGTTGTTCTCGTCATCGCCCTCGCCCGTGGCATCTCCGTCCTCATGGCCAACACCGGTCTCGACGTCTACGTCCTCGACGCTGCCGCCAGTGCCCTGGCTGGTCTGTCCGGCGTGATCTTCGCTCCTATGAGCTTCCTGGTCTACTTCGGCCTGTCCTTCCTGATCCCGTCGACCTCTGGTATGGCTACCGTCTCCATGCCCATCATGGGACCGCTGGCTGTTAAGCTCGGCTTCTCGCCCGAGGTCATGGTCATGATCTTCTCCGCCGCCATCGGTGTCGTGAACCTGTTCACCCCGACCTCCGGTGCCATCATGGGCGGTCTCGCCCTGGCCAAGATCGAGTGGACGACCTGGCTCAAGTTTGCCCTTAAGCTCATCGTCGTTCTCTCCGTCGTCTGCGCCATCATCCTGACCGTCGCCTGCGTGTTGATCTAAGTACCCAACGGGTGCCCCACGGAAACCTTGACGATCCTGTAGAGGATCACTTGGTCATCGTCTGTCCGGTGGGGTCAACCCACCGGTAGACTCCTACCTTTAGCCCCCTCCCGTTCCGTGCGCGGGAGGGGGCGCTCTTATGTTGCGCGGTTCTACGAACCGCGCAACCAGTTGACGCTGCGCGCCGCCTAGAACGACAATTTGTCATTCAAAAGGCAAGACATGACCAAAAGGTCTATGCCTTGCCTTTTTCATGCCAACTCGTACGTTCTGGACGGCGCTCGCTGACTTATGCTCAACCTGCGATGTTGCCATTGTTGGTGCAGGGGAAGTGCGTTTGGGGCAGCTAATTTGGGACGGGGCTTTTTTGACTACCCCCACATAAAGGGTAGTCAAAAAAGCCCCGTCCCAAATTAGCTGCCCCGGCCTCGTCGGTTGGGGAGGGTCTGCTCCGCTATAATCGCCTAGGACATTAAATGGAAACGGGACGGGAGCCATACATGCGCCAGGGTTTCGACAACGCGAAGTATATCGAGCTGCAGGCTGCTCACATTAAGGAGCGCATCTCGCAGTTTGGCGGCAAGCTGTATTTGGAGTTTGGCGGCAAGCTGTTCGATGACTATCATGCGAGCCGCGTGCTGCCGGGTTTTGAACCGGACAGCAAGTTCCGCATGCTCAAGAGCATTGCCGACGACGTCGAGGTCATCATCGCAATCAATGCGAACCATATCGAGAAGAACAAAGCCCGTGGCGACTTGGGCATTACCTATGACGAGGACGTCCTGCGTCTGGTCGATCTGTTCCGCGGGAACGGATTTGCCGTTGCCGCTGTGGTTATCACGCAGTATGCCGGTCAGCCCGCTGCCGACGTCTTCCGCAATCGTCTAAACGCGCTCGGCATTCCCGCCAAGCTGCACTATCCCATCGAGGGCTATCCGCACGATGTCGACCTGATCGTTTCTGATGAAGGCTACGGCAAGAACGAGTTTGTCGAGACCACGCGTCCGCTCGTTGTCGTGACGGCGCCCGGCCCTGGCTCGGGTAAGCTCGCCACCTGCCTGTCGCAGCTGTATCACGAGCACAAGCATGGCACCGCTGCCGGCTATGCCAAGTTTGAGACCTTCCCGGTCTGGAATCTCCCCCTCACGCATCCGGTGAACATTGCCTATGAGGCTGCCACGGCAGACCTCGATGACGCCAACATCATCGACTCGTTCCACCTTGAGGCATATAACAAGACCACGGTCAACTACAACCGAGACGTTGAGGCGTTCCCGGTTGTTCGCGCCCTCATGGAAAAGATCTTGGGCGAGAGCCCCTATCAGAGCCCCACGGACATGGGCGTCAATATGGTCGGTTTTGCCATTACCGATGACGATGCATGCCGAGATGCCTCCAAGATGGAGATCGTGCGCCGCTATTTTGCCGCGGTTGAAAGCGTGCGCCGTACTGGCGTGGGCGATGAGCAGGTCGACCGTCTCAAACTCATTATGAAAAAAGCCGGCATCGACAAGAACTATTCGCCGGCACGCTCGGCTGCTCTCACCAGGGAGCAACTGACGGGCGGTCCCGTGGGTGCCATGGTGATGCCGGACGGTTCGGTAGTGACCGGAAAGACCTCAACGCGTCTGGGTGCCGCGAGCTCGCTCATCATGAACGCGCTTAAGCATGTTTCGGGCGTCGATCTTGAGCTCGAGGTCATCAGCGATGAGGCGATTGAGCCTATCAGCAAGCTCAAGACGCATTTCCTTGGCAGCAAAAACCCGCGTCTCCACACCGACGAGACGCTCATGGCGCTCTCTATCACCTCGGCCACGAGCGAGACGGCTACTCGTGTTCTTTCGGGTCTTGAGCAGCTGCGCGGCTGCGACGCCTTCTTTAGCGTGATTATCTCGCCTACGGACGAGACGGTGCTGCGCAAGCTGGGCATTAACGTGTGCTGTGAGCCCAAGTTTGAGCGCCGCGGCTTCTTCCATCGCTAAGATTGAGATGAGACGCCGTATCGGAGTACGCACCCGATGCGGCGCTTAGGGGGTTTTAGGGCTATATTTGCCGAAATTTAGGCCGTTTACCTGCCCAAAAGCGATTTGCGCGGTATACAATTACCTCAGTGGATACATCCTTTGCGGGGCTACCCATGATGGATGTTGCCGGCCATCGAGGGATGCGCCGGTCATGCGCGGTGCTTTTGATGCTCGTGCTCGGTTTGAGGAGGCTGCCATGGCGGGCAAGGGTCGTGCGAGTGTCAACGATATGAAGCGTGTCGAGGTGCTGGTGCTGATGGAGATCGCTCGGCAATCTAAGGGAAACGGTGCGCCGTACGGTTTCTCGCGCAAGACACTCTCCGAGTGCGTAGGGGTTTCGCCGTATCGTGCCCGCGCTGCAATCGACCGTTTGGATTCTGATGGCCTTATCGAGGTCGTTTCTCGTTATGACGATGATGGCGGCCAGCTTGCAAACGGCATATGCCTGACCGGGCGAGGCGAGTGGTACCTTAAGGGTGTTCGTGCCGGCATGCTTGTTCAAGATATGTTGAAGGATGAGACTGCCGATCGGTAACAACACGGCAGCTTCGACGAGCCTGCACCGCCCAAAGCTACTTGGGCGGTGTTTTGTTTCGAGATGGAGAAATGCGGGCATGCGGGTGAAAAATAGCGAGCGGCTTGCTTTTCGAGTATTACAATGAAGACCCGTAAGATGTGAATGGAAAACTTCTACGGGAAGCGCAGGTAATTCAATATGACCAAGCATGTGTTTGTAACCGGCGGCGTAGTTTCGTCCTTGGGTAAGGGCATCACCGCGGCCTCGTTGGGCCGTCTGCTCAAGTCACGCGGCTACAAGGTGACGATGCAGAAGGCCGACCCGTATCTGAACGTCGACCCCGGCACCATGAGCCCGTTTCAGCATGGTGAGGTCTTCGTGACCGAGGATGGCTACGAGTCCGACCTGGACCTGGGCCATTATGAGCGCTTTATTGACGAGAATCTTACCCGTGATTCCAACTTTACGACCGGCGCTATCTACAAGAGCCTGATTGCCCGTGAGCGTCGCGGTGACTTTTTAGGCGGCACCGTTCAGGTGATTCCGCACGTCACCAACGCCATTAAGGATAAGTTCCGCCGCATCGAGGAGCAGACCGGTTCCGACGTGGTCATCACCGAGCTGGGCGGCACGATTGGCGATATCGAGTCGCAGCCGTTCGTGGAGGCCATCCGCCAGTACCGTAAAGAGGCCGGTCCCGAGAACGTCTGCTACATCCACGTGTCGCTCGTCCCCTATATCGCCGCCGCGCATGAGGTCAAGACCAAGCCCACGCAGCATTCGGTCAAGGAGCTTCGCAGCTTTGGCATTCAGCCCGACATCATTGTGCTGCGTTCTGATCACCACATCGACGATGCCATCCGTGGCAAGATCGCAAGCTTCTGCGACGTCGATACCGACTGCGTCTTTACCAACGAAGATTGCGCGAGTATTTACGACGTGCCGCAGCTGCTCGCCGAGCAGGACTTTGACCTGCGCATTTGCGAGCGCCTGGGCTTGGACCCGCGCGAGCGCGACATGAGCGAGTGGAACGAGTTCCTGCGCAAACAGAATCATGCCAACCACCATACCGACAAGGTCAAGATCGCCGTTGTGGGCAAGTACACCCAGCTCCCCGATGCCTACCTGTCGGTTATCGAGGCCCTGCATCATGCAGGCGTTTTCTATGATCGTCATGTGGACGTGCAGCTGGTCGACGGCGAGAGCCTCGACGAGCAGAACGTCTCCGAGGTGCTGGGCGACGCATCGGGCATTTTGGTGCCCGGCGGCTTTGGCAAGCGTGCCCTGGAGGGCAAGATTCTTGCTGCCGAGTTTGCTCGCGAGCATAAGATCCCGTATCTGGGCATTTGTCTGGGCATGCAGGTCGCCGTGTGCGAGTTTGCCCGCAACGTGGTCGGCCTTGCCGGCGCTAGCTCCTCCGAGTTCGATCCGGACGGTCCGTTTAGCGTAATTGACCTGATGAGCTCGCAGGAGGACGTGACCGAGAAGGGCGGCACCATGCGCCTGGGCGCCTATCCGTGCAAGCTCGCTGCCGATACCCTTGCGCGCGAGGCCTATGGCGAGGAGCTTGTCTATGAGCGCCACCGTCATCGCTTTGAGTTCAACAATGCCTTCCGCGACCAGCTCGAGGACGCGGGTTTGGTTATCTCGGGTCTTTCGCCTGACGAGCGTCTGGTCGAGATGGTCGAGCTGCCGCGTGACGTGCATCCGTGGTATGTGGCCACCCAGGCCCACCCCGAGTTTAAGAGCCGTCCGACCAAGCCGCAGCCTCTGTTCCGCGAGTTCGTGCGCGCCTCGATTGGCCAGCACGAGGGTGTCGATCGCCTGCAGGTGACGCCCATGAACCTCGCGACGGACTAAGGGTGTCAGCGAACGAAAGACATACCGAAGATACTCCCTCGTTGCTCGATACGGTGACGGGGGAGTATCTTGATTACCTTGCGGTCGAGCGAGGCTTGGCGCGCAATACGATCGCGGCATATCGTCGTGACTTGACGACTTACTGTTCCTACCTGGAGCGGGCCGGTGTTGAGTCCTTTGAAGGCGTGAACCGTCAGATATTAGAGGGTTTTGTCGGTGATCGGCGCGACGGGGGCTACTCCGATGCCTCGGTGGAGCGTGCAGTTGCGGCCGTGAAAGGTTTGCATGCCTTTTTGGTTCGCGATGGAATCGTCGCCCAAAACCCGACGGCTGCACTGCGCCTGCCCAAAAAGGCGGAGCGCCTTCCGGAGTGTCTCTCGGTAGGGGATGTCTCGGCGCTCCTCGACCAAGATTTCCCGGAAGGGGAGATGGGTTTGCGGGACCATGCCATTTTGGAAGTGCTCTATGGATGTGGCCTGCGCGTGAGCGAGTTGGTGGGGCTCGATGTGGGCGACGTCCATTTTGACGACGGCTTTGTGCTGGTGCGCGGCAAGGGCTCGAAGGAGCGGCTTGCCCCACTCGTGGGAAGTGCCGCACGGGCTATGGCTCATTATATTGCTGATGGGCGTCGGCGCCTGGCCGCTCATGCCCGCGGGTCAAAGACGCCGGCAGTCTTTTTAAATAAGAACGGTGGTCGCCTGTCGCGTCAGAGTGTTCACGCCATATGCGAGCGATACGGGCGTCAGGTGGGACTGGTGGGGCTTCATCCTCATACCTTGCGTCACTCCTTTGCGACCCATATGCTTGCGGGCGGTGCCGACCTGCGCGTGCTACAGGAGATTTTGGGACATGCCGACATTTCGACCACACAGGTCTACACGCATGTCGACCGCACGCAGCTGACCGAGGTCTACCTGGCGGCTCATCCGTTGGCGCATCGCTAGCGACTCTTTGACCTGCATATTTACAACTAATGGGGGACGGACCCCAGGTTGTCGTGACGCGGTTTTGTGCGCGTATCGGCAATCTGGGGTCCGCCCCATCTTTTGTCTTGCGCCGATGCGCCGGTGGGTCGCGCGTGACGTTGGTGGGGAAGTTTGGGGGGCGATGTGAACGGCGCGTAAAGGGACACAAAATTCGCCTCAAGGTCAACTTGAAGGTTGAGGTTGAAAGCCGGGCTGCTACAGATGGCATCTCGGCTTTGCTGTAAACACAACATATTGTGTTTTCGAACATATGAACGAGGGTGTTTTACAGCATATAGAGGGTGGAGTGGTGGGGTGTTGTGGGGGAAGGTGTGGGGAAGGATGTTGAAAAATGGGGCAGTTCCCCATATTATTAATGACGTCGACAGGCGGGGTGGTTCCCCGCGTACGTGCCATCTGAGTAACCGAGGGGAGGGCGCACATGGGAATGACGGGTGCATACGAGCGCAATCTCGATGCAAAAGGTCGTCTGTCCCTGCCTGCACCCCTTCGCGAGGAGCTTGGAGAGCATGTTCGCGTGTTCAAAGCCCTGGATGTCGATGCTCTGTACGTGTTCTCTGCCGAGGCCTTCGATAAGTGGGTCGAAGGACTCTTCGCGGGTCGTGAGGGCCACGAGGGTTTTAACCCGCGTGACATCAACGACCAGAAACTCATGAGGGCGATCAACAAGCGCACCACCTCGATGGATGTGGACAGCGCCGGTCGTATCGGTCTTTCTGAGTCTCTCCGCAAGCAGGCGAACCTCGACCGCGAGGTCACGGTTGTGGGCAACTACGACCACCTCGAGGTTTGGGACCGTGCTACGGCCGATGAGGACGATGACGATGAGGCTCTGCTGGACCTCTTCTTCTCGTAAGGGCAAGGCATGAGTAACGGATGGAGCGTGGGATCTTGACACAAGAATATCGGCATGAACCTGTCATGCTCGGCGAAGTGCTTGAGTCGCTGCAGCTAAAGAGCGGATCTGTCGTCTGCGATTGCACCCTTGGCGGTGCCGGTCATTCGGTAAAGATGGCCGCGCAGGTGGGGGAGACGGGTCTTTTGCTTGGCGTCGATCAGGACGACATGGCCCTCGAGGCCGCTGGTGCCCGTCTGGACCGCGAGGTCCCCGGCGTCCCGCATCAGCTGCTGAAGGGCAACTTTGGCGACTTGGACGAGCTGCTTTGCTCGGCCGAGGTGCCCGGGGTCGATGGCTTCCTGTTCGATTTGGGCGTTTCGTCACCGCAACTCGATATCCCTGGCAGGGGCTTTTCGTATAACGAAGATGCCCCATTGGACATGCGGATGGATCCGGGTAACAACACCCTAAACGCAGCTGAGGTCATCAACACCTATAACGAACACGACCTCGCCCGGATTCTACGCGTCTATGGCGAAGAGAAGTTCGCCTCGCAGATCGCACGCGAGATCGTGCGTCGACGCGAGTCCGAACCGATTGAAACCACCGGTCAGTTTGTCGAGATCATCAAGGCTGGCATTCCGGCTGCCGCTCGTCGGCATGGCGGACACCCGGCCAAGAAAAGTTTCCAGGCCATTCGCATCGAGGTCAATCATGAACTCGATGTGCTCGAGAGAGGACTTGACGCCGCCACCAGGTGGCTCAACCCGGGCGGACGCATCTGCGTCATCTCGTATCACTCGCTCGAGGACCGTATCGTAAAGAATCACTTTAAGGAGATGAGCCAGGGGTGCACGTGTCCGCCGGAGATTCCGGTGTGCGTGTGCGGCAACGTGCCGATACTCAAGGTCATCACCCGCAAACCCTTGGTTGCCCAACCCGATGAGGTTGCGCGCAACCCTCGGGCGAGATCAGCCAAAATCCGCGTGGCGGAGCGCTTGTAGCGTTACGCGCGCGATATTGGACCTCCCGCTCGCACCATAAACGAAGCTTAAACACACTACCAACGTACTCGGGATGGGAGGCGGCATATCATGGGCTACAATACCTCAAACGCAGCACTCGCCTATGATATGAACGCCATGCCCGCCTACCGCGAGGCACCGCAGGCGCCCGCTGCTCCCCGTGAGCAGCGCACACCGCGCTTTGATGTCTACACGGGCGCGGGCCGTCAGGCAAACCAGGCGGTAAGCCCGGTTTTCATGAGCGTTCTTAAAACGTTTTGCATCATTGCGGCTATCTTCATGACGATTGGCGTCGCCCGCGTAGCGCTTGCAAGCGTTACGGCCCAGGTGCTCAACAGCAACGCCGAGCTTACCAACACGCTCGAGAAGGCGACCGATGAGAGCTCTGACCTTGAGGTCATGCACTCTGTTTATGGTGCCGATACGCGCATTCGCGATCTTGCGGGCGCTTATGGCATGGTGGAGCCCAGTGAGAGCGTTACACTTGATTTTTCGCAGGATGCAGCCGCGGGCGCTAGCTCGGCTGCGGCTGTCCAGTAATAAGACGGTAGCTGAGTATGACAAATGATTATCGCCGCGGTCCAGATGGGAGTCGCGGGCAGGGACGTCCCTCTTCGCGGGGACGTTCTGGTTATCAAGGATCGGGTCGGTCATCTTACAACTTGGGGTCGAATCGTGGCAACGACCCAACGTCGCGCCTTCGCGGCTCGGATGACCCTCAAGTACGCAATAGCAGATCGAATAGACGATCTTCGACCGAATGGCTTACGGGGACGCCATTGCCTCGCCGTAATGTCGTCATGGGTTGTATCGGTTTGGGCCTGGCTGCGGGCGCCATCCGCCTTGCCGACTACCAGATTGTAAATGCCGATGAGTTGCGCGGGCGCGCCGATGCTCGACGCCTGCTTGCGGAGACGCTTTACGCCAAACGCGGCACGATCTACGACCGAAACGGCAACGTGCTGACGTCGTCGGTCGAGTGCAGCAATGTCGCCGTGAATCCACAGCTGATCGAGGATGTCGACAAAACGGTATCGGCCTTGGTTAAGGCGACTGGAATCGATAAGAAGACTTGCCGCAAGCTGGTTCAGTCCGACGGCACCTGGGTGTATATCAAGCGCCAGGTGGACGAGGACGATGCCGCGGCATTGAAGAAGAAAAATCTGCCCGGCGTGCTCTTTGAGCAGGCGATGAAGCGGGTGTATCCATACGGCAATCTGGCTTCGCAGGTTCTAGGCGTGGTGAACGTTGACAACGTGGGCCTAACGGGACTTGAAAAGCAATATGACAAATTGCTGACCGGAAGAAACGGCACGCTGGTACGAGAGCGTGCGAGGGACGATAGCTATATTGCGGGTGGCGCCTATAAAAAAGTCGCCGCCATCGATGGCGTTGACATCGTGACGACGCTGGATGTCAATATCCAGCGTGCAGCAGAGGACGCTCTGGCGGAGGCGGTCGAGAAGACCAAAGCCAAGAACGGTTCGGCTTTGGTGACAGACCCTACTACCGGCGAGATTCTGGCCGCCTGTTCGTATCCGACCTACGACCCGACCAATTTGGAGAACGCCAAGACCGAGGATATGAACTTGCGCTTGGTCACCGATGCGTATGAACCCGGTTCGGTCTTTAAGACGCTCGTTGCAGGTGCGGGTTTCGACTTGGGCGTCGTGCGCTCGAGTACGTCGTTTGAGGTGCCGGCGAGCATTAAGGTCGGCGACGATACCGTCACCGATGCCGATAAGCGTGACTACGCCATGACCATGGGTGTGCGCGAGATGATGCGCCGCTCATCCAATGTTGGCTTTGTATTGGTCGGGCATAAGATCGGCGCGGACGATTTTGCCGCGTACGTGGACAAATGGGGCGTTGGACACAGTTCGGGCATCGATTTTCCCGGCGAGAGCCTTGGCATTGTCAAGGAGCGTGACCAGTATGACGGCGCCACGTTGGGCTCGATGAGTTTTGGCCAAGCGCTGTCTGTCTCGCCGATCGAGATTGCGCGCGCCGTGGGTGGCATTGCCAACGACGGCGTGATGATGACGCCGCACTTTTATAAATCCAGCAAAGGCGAGGAGAAGGACTGGGGCGAGGGCGAGCAGGCGATTTCTGAGGACGCCGCCGCCCAGGTGATATCGTGCATGCAGACGGTCGTTTCCGAGGGCACGGGTGTCGGGGGCGCCGTCGACGGTTACGACGTGGCGGGTAAGACCGGTACGGCCGAGCGCGCCGATGAAAAGGGCGGCTACCTCAAAGCGAGCTATATGTCGTCCTTTATGGGGTTTGCCCCGGCGCAAGCGCCCAAGGTTTTGTGCTATATCACGCTCGACGGAACGCCGAGCGGTTCGGATGCCGCCGCCGTGCCGTTCCAGGTCATTATGGCTAACGCGCTCGATGTGTTGGGTATCCCACGCACCAAGTAGGGGGTTACAATCCTGAAAAGGGCTGTCGATTAATCTGGAGGGTGTTCACATGCCCTGCACCACGCATGCGCGGCGCTGGGATACAATACGCCGATAGCATTATTAGGTTTACAGGGGAGCTGCAATGATAGAGATCGCCGTCAACAACCTCGCGGCCGCAACAGGGGCCCGGACCGTGACGGGAGAAGCCGATCGGGTATGCCGTGGGTGCGTTATCGACTCGCGCCAGGTTGAGGAAGGCACGATTTTTGTTGCCTTTCCGGGTGAAAAAGTCGACGGCAACGATTTTGCTTCCCGCGCCATCGAATCGGGCGCCGGCGCTGTTGTGATGACGCGCGAGCCCAACGCCGAGCTTGTATCGCTGGCTCAGCGTAAGGGCTGCGCCATCCTACACACCGATGATCCCGAGGAATTTTTGCTGCGCCTGGCACATGCCTATCGCACGCAGCTTGGCTGCCTCGTGGTTGGCATTACCGGCTCTATCGGTAAGACGACGACCAAGGATGTCCTTGCGGCAGTGCTTGCCAAGCGCTATCGCGTTTGGGCCACCAAGGGTAATTTCAACAATCTGATCGGTATGCCGCTCACGGTTTTGGCCGCTCCTGCCGACACCGAGGTGCTGGTTCTCGAGATGGGTATGAACCATTTTCACGAGATCGAGCGCCTTTCTCGGTCCGCCAATCCCAACCTTGCCATCGTGACCAAGATCGGCACCTCTCATATTGGAATCCTGGGAAGTCGCGAGAATATCGCCCGCGCTAAGTCCGAGATTGTTGGGGGCATGTGTGCCGCTGACGACCTTCTCCCGTTGCTGGTTTTGGGCGGCGAAGACGACTTCACCCCGTTCATTCGTGAGACGTTTGCCGAGCCCGCGGGTATCGATGTGATGCTGGCGGGTGTTTCGGATGTTGATGAGGTTTGCGCCCGCGGCATTCACATTGATGATGAGGGCCGCCCGGTCTTTACGCTTGACTTTGGTATGGGTGAGTCCGTTGACACCATGCTCGCCATTCCCGGCGTCCAGTCCGTTCCCAATGCCGTTAAGGCCGCCGCAGTTGCCTATCGTTTGGGTGTGACCCCCGAGCAGATCGATGCTGCCTTTAGGGGTATCGCGATTACCGGTCATCGTCAGGAGATCAAACACGCCAAGAGCGGTGCCCGCATTATCGACGACTCGTATAACGCCAGCGCCGAATCCATGGCTGCTGGCCTTGACCTGCTGTGCTCGCTTTCGTGTTCTGGCTCTCGAATGGCGATTCTGGGCGAGATGGGCGAAATGGGCGACGAGGCCCCCCGCATGCATGAGCTGGTGGGCGCCTATGCCGCGGCTAAGAAGCTCGATATGCTGGCGTGCGTGGGCGGTGAGCTGGCCGCTCGTATGGCCGAAGCCGCGCGCATGATGGGCATGGATGAGGACCGCATCCAGGTGTTCTCCGATTATCAGCAGGTGCTCGACCGTATGGCCGGCGCACTTGAGAAACATGATGTTGTGCTGGTCAAGGGCTCTCGCTTTGTCGAGCTCGACCGCTTTGTGGAAGGTGTGTGCTAGCCCATGTTCGGGAACCCCGCGTATCCTACATACCAGGCCTTTTTGGGACTTGGCATCGCCGCCGCCATTGCGCTGCTGCTCATGCCGTGGTGGATCAAGCTTCTTAAGGTCGAGGGTATCGGCCAGCAGGTCCGCGCCGATGGACCCAAACGCCACCTGATTAAGCAGGGCACGCCCACCATGGGCGGCGTTGTCATTCTCGTAGCCGTTTCGCTGACGTGCCTTTTGATGGGCAAGCTCACCACCGAGCTTGTGCTCGTGCTGCTTGCCACGCTTGCAACCGGCGTTCTGGGCCTTATCGACGATTTGACATCTGTCACGCACGGTCGTTCGCTCGGCCTGACGCCCCACGCCAAGATGATCGGTCTCACCATCATCTGCGTCACGTTTACTGTGCTTGCCGTCAGCTGGTGCGGCGTTGCCCCCGAGATTCGTTTTCCCGGCGGTCTGACGATTGACCTCGGTATCTTCTCGACCACCATTGGTGGCCTTACCTTTCCGTGGCTCTATATCGTCTTTTGCTGGCTGATGATCGCCGGTCTTTCTAATGCCGTGAACCTGACCGATGGCCTGGACGGCCTTGCCGGTGGCACCTCCATGATTGCCATGCTTGCCATGGCTGCCATGGCGTTTTTGCACGGTGACGTAAACCTGTCTATCTTCTGTACCGCATGTGCTGGTGCTTGCCTGGGCTTCCTTTGGTTCAACTGCTATCCGGCGAGCATCTTTATGGGTGATACCGGCTCTCTTGCCTTGGGTGCAGCCTTTGCCTGCACGTCCATTATGACCAACACCGAGGTCGTCTCGCTCATCATCGGCGGCCTGTTTATCGTCGAGACCCTGTCGGTCATGATTCAGGTCGTCTACTTCCACTTTACGCATAAGCGCGTCTTCCTTATGGCGCCCATTCATCATCATTTCGAGAAGAAGGGATGGGCCGAGACTAAGGTCGTCATCCGTTTTTGGATTGTCGCTGCCGCTTTTGGCGCTCTGGGCCTTGCCCTGTTTTTCCAGTTGGGATAGTGGTTTTTCATGCCTCTTGCAGATTCCTTTAGCCTGCTCGTCTTGGGCCAGGGTAAGTCCGGTCTAGATGTCGCTCGCTGGGCGCTTGCGCACCCCGAGCGCGTGAGTACCGTTACCGTGTACGGTGGCGGCACGTCCGAGCCCAATGATGCCACGCGCTCGCTCGAGGCGCGCGGGGTATCGTTTGTCTACGGAACCGAGCAGGTCGAGGGCGCGTTTGATGTATGTGTGACGTGTCCGGGCATCTCGGAGTTCTCGGCATTCTTTAAGGCTGGCCGCGATCACGCTGCCCAGATCATGGGTGAGCCCGAGTTTGCCTACCGCCTGTCTCCCCAAAATTGGATCGCCATTACGGGCACCAACGGCAAGACAACCACCACGTCGCTGACCGACTACCTGCTTAAGGCAGCGGGCGAGGCGAGCGTTGCTGTCGGTAATATCGGTGAGCCTCCGGTGAACGAAATCGACGACCGCGCGCATAACGAGTGGTTTGTAGCTGAGCTTTCGAGCTATCAGATCGCAACGACGACCGAGCTTCACCCCCGTGTGGCGGTGCTGCTCAACATTACCCCCGACCATCTGGGCTGGCACAAGAGCCATAAGAACTATGCGCTCGCCAAGATTAAGCTCTTCGAGAATATGGTCGATGATGACCTTGTGGTTATCGACGTCGAGGATGCCGGTATCCATGAATTCGATGAGTATGTCTACACGCCGGGTCGTCGCATCTGCAAGGTCGCCTTTGACGAACCTGCGGGCGAGGACGCCGCATTTGTGCGCGATGGCAAGATGGTCATTCGCCTGAAGGGCGTCGAGACCCCGCTCATCGCCACGTCCGAGCTCAAAATCTCCGGACATCACAATGTCATCAATGCCCTGTGCGCTGCCACGGCTGCCCTGGCCGTCGGTGCCGATGTCGACGGTGTGTGTCGCGGCCTGGCCTCATTCCAGCCGCTGGAGCACCGCGTTGAGCCCTGTGGCGAGATCGATGGCGTGCGCTACGTCAACGATTCCAAGGCAACGAACACCGATGCGGTCGAAAAGGCCCTGACGGCGTTTCCCGACGACGACGTGATCTTGCTGCTCGGTGGTCACGATAAGGGCACGCCACTCGAGTCCTTCGCCCGCGTTGTCATGGACAACGTGCGATCGGTCGTCTGCTTTGGCGATGCGCGCGAGCGCTTTACCGCCGCTATGGACGAGGCCGATGTCGATGGTGACGTTGATATCGCTCAGGCTGACGACCTGCGCGACGCCGTCGACGTTGCCCGTTCGCTGTCGAGCCGAGGCGACGTGATCCTGCTTTCTCCCGCCTGTTCTTCGTTCGATGAGTTCTCGGGCTACGAGGAGCGCGGCCGCGTGTTTAAGGACTACGTGGCCCAGCTTGCCGCCGCAGCGAAATCGCAAATGGAATAGGGGCCGCCGGTGAGAGAGGAGAGCCCCCGACAAGATATGAGGAGGCCCGACTCGGACCGTGCTTCCTCGCAGCGCAGTACGCCGCGTTCCGGTCGCGGCGGGCAGACGCTCAGCGAACGCTATATTGCCGGCGTCCCCGCCCGCATCATGCGCCCTCGTTTGATATTCATGGCGTGCCTGTTTACTTTAGTGTGCTTTGGGCTGCTGATGGTGTACTCGGCGTCATCGGTCGAGGCATTGCACGAGAACGGCTCGGCGACGTTTTTCCTGGTTCGACAGGCTACCTTTGCCGGAGTTGGCGTGCTTGCCATGGTTGCGATCGTTCGCGTCTTGCCGGACAGCTGGTTTGGGGAAAATGTACTTAGGATCTTCCTTATCGGCATGATTCTCTTGTTGTTTGCGGTATTTCTTGTCGGCAGTGGCAGCCGTGGCGCCACGCGCTGGCTCAACATCGCCGGTATTCAGTTCCAGCCGTCTGAGTTTTTAAAGCCGTTTGCCATCGCGTATTCTGCCATCATACTCGACCGTTTCTTTTCGCCCGGTGGCAACATCAACGAGTTCCTTCGTAAGATGGTCGTCTACTTGGGCATTTCGCTCTTTTTGATCTTTATCCAGCCCGATTATGGCACCGTCTTGATCATCTCGCTGACCCTCATGTGTATGGCGTTATTTGCGGGCCTAGACCCCAAGTTTATCATCGGCGTGATCATTCTCGTCATTGTCATGAGTGTGTTTGCGCTTGTTGCAGAGCCGTACCGCATGGTGCGTGTTCAGGTTGCCCTGAACCCTTGGGCCGACGAGTATGGCGATGGCTATCAGGCAACGCTTGCCATCATGGCGTTTGCTTCGGGCGGCTTGTTCGGCCGCGGCATCGGTAACTCCACCATGAAGTATTCGTATCTGCCCGAGGCACACAACGACTATATTCTGGCCATTATCGGCGAGGAGGTCGGTTTTGTCGGGACCGCGCTGCTCTTCCTGGTCTTTGCGATGCTGATTTACTCAGCGTTTCGCATTGCCGAACAGGCTGCGGACCGTCGCGGAGCGCTCATGGCATCGGGTTCCGCAGTCATTCTCGCGGTACAGTTTTTGATCAATGCGCTGGGCATCCTCAACGTGTTTCCCATGACGGGTAAGCCGCTGCCGTTTATCAGCTACGGCGGTTCGTCGATTATCGTATCGCTTATGCTTGCGGGGCTGATCTTGCGCGTCTCGCACGAGAGCGCCCGTCGTGATGAGTACGACCGTCGCCGCGAGAGCTTTGCCGTTATGGACGAGAGCACCGCCGGCGTGCCCCATGTGCGCGGCGATCGCCCTTCGCGCAACGGTTTTACCGTCTTGGATGGCTCTGCGTCCGAGCCGGCGGCTCGTCCGCGCCCGCGAACGGCTCCGCAGGGGCGTCCCCAACGCCCGAACCCCCGAAGCTCGGGCGGCGGATATAATCGAATCAATTTGAATTCGGACCCGTCGGCGCGTCTGCGCACCGACGATCAGGGACCGCGCGTACGAAGGGATTTTCATGACCGATAAGATGACCGTTGCTATCGCAGCCGGCGGCACGGCGGGACATATCAACCCTGCGCTTGCCTTGGCTGAGGAGTTGCGCGACCGCGGACATCATGTTGTGTTCGTGGGCCAGTCGCACAAGCTCGAGGGTCGTTTGGTTCCCGAGGCCGGGTTCGATTTTGTACCTATCACGGTCACGGGCTTCGACCGCTCCCGTCCTTGGACCGCGCTGAGCTCGCTGTGGCGCGTCAATAAGGCCAAGCGCTCGCTCGCCAGCCATTTCTCAAAGGTTGGCAAGCCCGATGCGGCTATCGGTTTTGGTGCCTACGTCGAGGTCCCGCTGCTGGGCTGGTGCAAGGATGCGGGCGTTCCGTATCTGCTGCACGAGCAGAACTCTGTTCCGGGCCTGGCCAATAAGATGATGAGTTCCCATGCCGCCCGCGTGTGTATCTCGGTGCCGGCTGCGCGCTCTGTCTTTGAGCGCGAGGGCGACCCCGAGCATGTGCTCATGACCGGTAATCCGGTGCGCCGCTCGGTCATTGAGGGCGATCGCGCCCGCGGCCGCGAGGCACTTGGCGTGCCCGAGGATGCGACGCTTCTGCTCGTCTCTGGTGGTTCGCTCGGTGCCCAGCATCTCAACGAGCGCGTAGCCTCGCTCAAGAGTGAGCTGCTGACCCGCGAGAATCTCTACATTTTGCATTCGACGGGAGCCGACGGCTTTGAGGACACCGAGCGTGCTTTGGCGCTGACGTCCGATGAGACGAAGCGCTATCGCGTCCAGCCCTACATTGACAACATGGGCGACATGCTAGCTGCAGCTGACCTGGTGCTCTCGCGCTCCGGCGCCTCGAGCGTGGCCGAGATTGCCGCCCTCGCCGTGCCTTCGGTGCTCGTGCCGTATCCGCATGCCACGGCCGACCACCAGACGACCAATGCGCGTTATCTGGTCGATGCCGGTGCCGGCGTGCTTTGTGCCGATGCCGATATCGATGCTCCGGCGTTTGCCGAGGAGCTGCTGCATCTGGTCGATGACGCCGCAGCGCGCGATGCCATGCGTCAGGCGGCGCGCGGGTTGGCTCAGGACCGCGCCGCCGCACTTTTGGCCGATGCGGTAGAGGGTTTGCGTTAGTTAGACGGGATATCGAGCTTGCGCTCGCGCGGATGCGGTAGGTGCGGTACAGTTAACGGGTTACAGGCAGTGTTTACGCAAGGAGTACACGAGCACATGGCTGATTCCCAGACTGCAACCTCCGCGCCCGAGTTCAAGAGCGCCCACTTTATCGGTATCGGTGGCGCCGGCATGAGCGGTATCGCTCTCGTTTTGCACGAGCGTGGCTATGCCGTTACCGGTTCCGACCTTAAGACCTCGCGCTACATTCGTCAGCTTACCCGTGCTGGCGTGAAGGTTCATGTGGGCCACGAGGCCGCCACGATCGATGAGGTCAAGCCCGACGTGGTCGTGGTCTCTACCGCTATTCCCGAGTCCAACCCCGAGCTTGTGCGTGCTCGCGAGCTCGGTATTCCTGTGTGGCCCCGTGCCAAGATGCTCTCGGCTCTGGGCCACGGCTACACCACCATCGCTGTTGCCGGTACGCACGGCAAGACCACGACGTCCTCGATGTGTGCCACCATGCTCGACCGCATGGGTCTGGATCCCAGCTTTTTGATCGGCGGTATCGTCGAGGGTTACGATACCAACGGAAAGAACGGCTCGGGTGACTACTTTGTCGCCGAGGCCGATGAGTCCGACAGCTCGTTCCTGTTCCTGAACCCCAACGTGGTCATCGTGACCAACGTCGAGGCCGACCATCTCGACCACTACTCGGGCATCGAGGAGATCGAGGCCACCTTTGCCAAGTTTATGGGCCTGGTTGGAGAGAGCGGTACCGTCATCGTTTGCGGTGAGGACCCGCATCTGGTCGAACTCGCCAAGTCGACGGGCCGCCACGTGCTTTCCTATGGCTTTGCCGAAACCAACGACGTCGTCTGCGTGCATCCGGATGTCAAGGGCATTCAGAGCGACTTTATCGTTCGCTTTGAGGATGGGACCGAGCATGCTGTCGAGATCAAGAGCAACCCCGGTCGCCACAACATGCTCAACGCAACGGCAGTGCTAACCGTTGCCCATGTCCTGGGTCTCGACGTCGATGCCGCAGCTGAGGCGCTTTCGAGCTTTGAGGGCGTCCGCCGCCGCTTTACCCATGTGGGCGATATTGATGGCATCAGCGTGGTCGATGACTACGGCCATCACCCCACCGAGATCAAGGCGACGCTCGCCGCCGCCTCGTCGCTAGGCTACAAGCATGTTGACGTCGTGTTCCAGCCGCACCGCTATTCGCGTTTGCAGGCGCTGTGCGATGACTTTGCCGATGCCTTCGCCAATGCCGATAAGCTGCTGCTCATCGATGTGTTCTCTGCCGGCGAGATGCCGATTCCGGGCGTAACCTCCAAGATGCTCGCTGATACTGTGCGCGCCAAGCACCCTGGCAAGGAGGTCGTGTACTGCTCCAGCCGTCTCGAGCTCAATCGTGAGCTCGAGAAGATGGTAGGTGAGGGCGATCTGCTGCTTACTATGGGCGCCGGCGACGTTACGACCGTTGGCCCTGAGTTCATCGAGTATCTGACTGCCAAGAAAGACGCTTAGCCCCTATGGGTCTGTTTAACGCCGTCATGGCGCTTTCGGGCATGATCGACACGGATGTAGTCGAGGATGAACGCCTTGCGCGTCATACGAGTTATCGTATCGGCGGCAAGGCCGACCTCTTCGTGACGTGCCATAGCTATCATGCCCTTCGTCGTGCCGTGGCAGTGCTCGACCGTGAGCAGGTGCCGTGGGTCATTATCGGCAAGGGATCTAATCTGCTCGTTGCCGATGCGGGCTATCGCGGCGCCGTCATTTCGCTGGGGCGTGAGTTTCAGCGCACCGTTGTTGCCGAGGACGGTTGCACGCTGACCGTTGGCGCGGGCGTTATGTTCGCACGTTTGGTCAACGATGCCCTGTCGCGCGGGCTTTCGGGCCTTGAGTTTGCGGTTGGCATCCCCGGCTCGGTCGGCGGCGCCGTATCTATGAACGCCGGTACGCGTACCGAGTGGATAGGTTCGCTTGTCGAGGATGTGGTCACGTTTGACCCGGCATCCGGCATTAAGCATTATGCGGGGTCCGAGATTGCCTGGGGCTACCGTGAGTGCAGCCTGCCGCGCAACGAGATTATTCTCGAGTGCGTGCTTAAGCTCAAGCCTGCGCCTAAGGCCGACATTCGCGAGCGTATGGAGCGGTACCTGACGAGGCGCAAACGCACGCAGCCCATGGGTCGCGCTTCTTGCGGGTCGGTCTTTCGCAATCCACCCGACGCGAGCGTTGGCAAGCTGATTGAGGATTGTGGATTAAAGGGTTTTTCGGTTGGCGGTGCGGAAGTTTCGCCCGTACACGCTAATTTTATCGTTAATAACGGTACCGCCTCGGCCGATGACGTGGCCGCGGTTATCAGGCATGTGCACGGAAAGGTGAGGGAGGCGTATGGCATCGAGCTCAGACCGGAAGTCAAATTCCTCGGCTTCTAGAGCATCGAAACCTACCTTCCGCCGCGCCGGAGGGCGTTCCGGCGCACCCGTCCAGCCTCAACGCAAGCCCCCTGTGTCCCCCAAGCCCGCTGGATCCGTACGGTCCGCCAAACGTCCGGTCGTCGGCTCGCAACTTGGTGGACGCCCTGCCGCAAAAAAGACGGTTCACCCGGCTCCGCGCCCCTCGGTGACGTCTAAGTCGGCGATGGGTGCCAAGCCCTCTCGCCCCATAGTGACGCCCAAGCCCTCGCTGGGGGCTAAAGCGACGCATCCCGGTCGTACGTTGGGCGCTGCCAAGCCGCGCTCGTTGACGTCGGTGCCCGCCACTAAGGCACCTGCGACCAATAAGGGTATCAATCCGCTGTCGTCGCTTGGCGCCATGGCGAGTAAGACGTCCGAGGCCGCCTCTGCCGTTAAGGGCAAGGGCAAAATCGTGGGCGGTATCTTGGCGGCTGTGGCCGTGCTTGCCGTCGTTGCCATCGTCGTTATCAATTCCGGCCTGTTTGCCGCTACCGATATTCAGATCGAGGGCAGCGAGCATGTGACCAAGCACGATGCCATGCAGCTGATCAGTCTGCCCGAGAACACATCGCTCTTCAACGTAAATCCCGACCAGATTACCGAAGATCTCAAGCAGAACCCGTGGGTTTCGGGCGTGGACGTTCAACGGCAGTTTCCCCACACGCTCGTCATTACGCCGACGGAGCGCAAGGTCACCGCGATCGCTTATATAAGTTCCGACGATCTTGCCTGGGCCATCGGAGACGATGACACCTGGATCGCACCGCTTTCGACCTCTGTGGAGGTGGACGACCAGGGAAATGTCGTCACTTCGGGTGAGGGCGCCAACACGTTGAGCGGTATCGATGCTGCGTTGGCGCTGGCCAAGCACTACGGGGCCGTGCTGCTTACCGATGTCTCGGCTGATGTCGAGCCGGTCTCGGGGCGGGCTGTTTCTTCCAAGGCCGTTAAAGCGGGCCTGGATTACGTGCGTGGTTTTTCCGGCGAATTCTTGGCGCAGATCAAGGATATTTCTATACCTTCGGTCGAGGCCATCTCGGCGAATCTTGATAATGGCGTTGAGGTCTCGCTGGGCGATTCTGATGATATCGCCAAGAAGGAACGCGTCGTGACCAAGCTTCTGTCGCAGGTAGAGGGCGTAACCTACATTAACGTTCGGTCTCCCGGCAACTATACGTTTAGAAACGCACCGACCGCTTAGCGTCGGTGCGTGGCTTTGTTGAGGGGCCATACCACGCCGTTTATCTGGTTTGTTTGGTTTTCACGGTCAATTATTTGACTGATACGTTCATAATGTGCAAACATAATACGGTTTACCTTTGCATTTACTTTCAACCTGAAGGTTAATGTGCGCAGGGGTCAACCCATGCTATGGCTATAACCTTTGTTCGGAGGACCGACATGCACGAGACAGAGATCAACAACTACCTTGCCGTCATTAAGGTGGTCGGCGTCGGCGGCGGCGGTACCAACGCGGTCAATCGAATGATCGAAGAGGGCATTCGTGGCGTCGAGTTTGTTGCCATCAACACCGATGCTCAGGCGCTCGCGATCTCTGATGCCGATATCAAGGTCCACATCGGCACCGACCTTACCCGCGGCCTGGGCGCTGGCGCCAACCCCGAGGTTGGTCGCAAGGCTGCCGATGAGTCCCGCGATGACATTGCCGAGGCACTCGCTGGCGCCGACATGGTGTTCATCACCTGCGGTGAGGGCGGTGGCACCGGCACCGGCGCCGCTCCCATCGTTGCCGATATCGCGATGAACGAGGTCGGTGCGCTGACCGTCGCCGTCGTGACCAAGCCCTTCACCTTCGAGGGCCGCAAGCGTAAGAAGAGCGCCGAAGAGGGCATTAAGACCCTTTCCGATTGCGTCGACACCATGATCGTTATCCCTAACGACAAGCTGCTCGACATCGCCGAGAAGAAGACCACCATGCTCGAGGCCTTCGCGATTGCCGATGGCGTCCTTTCCCAGGGCACCCAGGGCATTACCGACCTCATCACCGTCCCGGGCATCATCAACCTGGACTTCGCTGATGTTAAGACCATCATGAAGCAGGCCGGCACCGCCATGATGGGTATCGGTACTTCTTCTGGGGACACCCGTGCCGTCGACGCCGCCCAGCAGGCTATTTCCAGCCCGCTGCTCGAGAGCTCTATCGATGGTGCTACGCGCGTCCTGCTCTCCATCGCCGGCTCCAAGGATCTGGGCATCCAAGAGATCAGCGACGCTGCCGACGTTGTCGCCAACGCCGTCGATCCCGAGGCCAACATCATCTTTGGTACCGTTGTTGACGAGTCCCTGGGCGATCAGGTGCGCATCACCGTTATCGCTACGGGCTTCTCCGACTCTAATGTCAACCGTCAGGATGAGCTCTTCGCTGCCCAGCAGTCCCAGAGCAAGGCTTCCGTTGCCGAGCCTCAGCGTACCGCTCCCGCTGCAAACTCGGCTCAGTCTGCCCCGACCCGCAACGTCGGCGGTACGGAACTTCCCAATTTTGGTAACGACCAGTTCGAGCTTCCCGACTTCCTTAAGCGTGGTAGCTTCTAGTTCGTTTTTCTCAACGACCTGCACGGGGTGTATCCATTTGGATGCACCCCGTTTTGTTTCTCGTTTGTAAACGAAAGCCTCCAATCTCTTTACGTTCCCCTTACGTTTGGTCCCTACCGCTGCGGGTATCCTTTTGTAGAAGTATGGCAGCCGTATGGCACGGACTGCTGCGGCTTGGCCGCGATACTTGTGTTATTAGGAGGCTTTAGTATGGCAGCACGTGCGGACAACGTTTCGCGTGTCGACCATGATGGAGTTACGTTGGTAGAGGGCGCGACGCACGATGTCCGCTTTGCCTTCACCGAACGCACTGGCGGTGTTTCCGAAGATGCGTACTCCTCACTCAATCTGGGCTCGCATGTTGGCGATGACCCCTTTGCCGTTCAAGAAAATCGTCGCCGCGTACTCGAGGCCATGGGTGCCGCCGAGTGCGAGCACAACCTGCTTGTCCCCAATCAGGTACACGGTGACAATGTCGTGACGGTGACCTCGAACGGCGCCGATGATCTCGAGAACATTCGCGAGCAGATTGCCGAGGGCTGCGATGCCCTCGTCTGCACGGCGCATGAGGTGCCCGTGATGCTTTGCTTTGCCGATTGTGTTCCCGTTGTGCTGGTGGCTCCCGGCGGCTTTGCCGTGGTGCATTCTGGCTGGAAGGGCACGATTGCGCGCATTTCCGCCAAGGCGTGCCAAGCGCTCTGCGAGGCGGCTGGCTGCAAGCCAGACGACATCTCTGCCTATATTGGGCCTCATATCCTGGGTGACGAGTACGAGGTGTCCCAAGAACTTATGGACCGCTTTGCCTCCGAGTTCGCGTGCATCGATGCTGCCGCTTCTCGTATGCTCGATCTTTCCGCCGCCATTCGCGAGGCGCTGATGGACGCCGGCGTCGAAGCGAACGGCATTGTGGACGCCAAGCTCTCCACCGTTCGTCATAACGACCGCTTTTATTCCTACCGCAACGAGGGCGGCACCTGTGGGCGCCATGCTGCGATCGGCGTGATGCTATGAGAAAGATCGCATCGGTCCTAAGCGCGGCAGTGCTCACGCTTACGCTGTGTGCCTGCTCCTCGGGATCTTCCACGTCTTCTATCACCGTGGCCGGCTCGACCACCTGCCTTCCCATTGCCGAGATTGCGGCCGAGGGCTTTAAGGAGGAGACCGGCACCGACGTGCTCGTCTCTGGCCTTGGCTCTTCTGCCGGTATCGAGGCCGTCAGCAACGGCACGGCTGACATCGCCAGCTCGTCTCGTGGCCTCAATGCCGACGAGCAGGATCTGGGCCTGACCCCGATTGTAATCGCGCACGACGGCATCGCAGTCATCGTGAACGACGATAATCCGGTCGACAACCTCTCGACCGAGCAGCTTCGCGACATATACGCCGGTAAGATTACCAACTGGAAGGAAGTCGGCGGAGAGGACCTGAAGATTCAGGTTATTAACCGCGATGAGGCGTCCGGTACGCGCGAGGCCTTCCGTACCATCGTGATGGACGGCACGCCGTTCGATCGTCGCTCTGCCGTTCTTTCGGGCACGGGCCAGGTGCGCGATGTCGTGTCCCGTTCGCGTGGTGCCATTGGCTACATCTCGCTGGGTTTTGTCGAGAGCCTCAACGCTAAGACTTCGGTTAAGGCTGTTTCGGTCAACCATGTCGAGGCATCCGAGAAGACGGTCGCAAGTGGCGGCTACCCCATCTCGCGCGACCTTTACTTCTTTGTGAAGGGTACGCCTTCGCAGCGTGCACAGGACTACATTGACTATGTGACGTCGGAGAAGATGGACAAGCAGATTCGCGAGGCGGGCTTTATTCCCGTCACCAACGACGGAAAGGGGAGTGAGTAGCATGGAAGCACAGGAAACCCCCCAGATTGAGCGAGAGGCTCAGGCGCCAAAAAAGCGTGAGTTGGCGTTGGTGTCGCGCAGCACCTATCTCAAAGAGAAGGCGCTGCAGTGGATCTTCTTTGCTTGCGCGTTCTTGGCGGTCGTTACCGTCATCCTGATTTTTGTCTTTACCACGTACTCGGCGTTGCCCGTCTTTACCGACATCGGTCTGGCGGACTTCTTTAGCTTTACGTGGGCGCCCTCCGAGGGCCACTACGGCATCATGTCGCTGCTGGCGGGCTCTGGTCTGGTGACGGTCGGTGCGCTCGCCATGGGTGTGCCCCTGGGTGTGGGCACGGCCGTGTATCTGGTCGAGATCGCCGGCAAGCGCGTGCGCAGTCTCATCAGCCCCGCCGTCGACCTGCTGGCGGGTATCCCCTCCATCATCTACGGTTTCTTTGGCATGGTCATCATCCGTCCGTTTATCGCGCAGCTGACCGGCGGTCTTGGCTTTGGTGCGCTGACGGCGTGGTTCGTGCTCGCCATCATGATCGTTCCCACCATCACCACGCTCACCATCGATGCCCTCAATTCCATTCCCATGGGCATTCGCGAGGCATCCTATGCCATGGGTGCCACCAAGTGGCAGACCATCTACAAGGTCGTGCTGCCTGCAGCCAAGTTGGGCATCGTCGATGCGATTGTCTTGGGCATGGGTCGTGCCATCGGTGAGACCATGGCCGTGCTCATGGTCGTTGGCAACGCTCCGGTCATCCCGGACAGCATCTCGAGCCCCATCTCGACGCTCACGAGCCAGATCGCGCTCGACATGAGCTATTCCTCGGGCCTGCACCGCTCGGCTCTGTTTGGCATGGGCGTGGTCCTGTTTATCATTTCCGCCGCATTGGTGGGCATCGTCCGTCTGATTTCCAAGAAGAAGAGGGGGTAGGCTATGTCCGATTCCGTTGACACGACGGTCGATACGACCTCGTCGCGCGAACGCATCAAGCGTGCCCTTTCCCATGGTAAGAAGGGCCGCATCAACAAGGATCTGTCCAACAAGATTATGCTCGGCGTGTTTCGTGCCGCGGCCTATATCACCACGCTGGTGCTGGTCGCCATCATCGCCTATGTAGTTATCAACGGTCTGCCGCACATCTCGCTCGACTTTATCTTTGGCTGGCCGCAGGGAGTAAACGCCGAGGGCGGCATTTGGCCCACTATCGTCTCGACCGTCTACGTGACGGCGCTCGCCATGCTCATCTGCACGCCGGTTGCCGTCTTGGCTGCTGTCTATCTGGCTGAATATGCCAAGCAGGGCAAGGTTGTCGACATCATTCGCTATGCTGCCGATGCCCTGGCCTCGGTGCCCTCCATTGTTATGGGCCTTTTTGGCTACGCCTTGTTTGTCGAGGCCATGGGCCTGGGTCTTTCGATGGTTTCGGCCGCCCTGGCGCTCGCACTTCTGATGCTGCCCATTGTCATGCGTACCACCGAGGAGGCAATCCGCGCCGTTCCGCGCTATATCCGTTGGGGCGCATATGGCCTGGGTGCCACCAAGTGGCAGGTCGTCTCCAAGATCGTGCTTCCTTCGGCTTTTGGCCGCATCGCCACCGGCATCGTACTTGCCATCGGCCGCGCCATCGGCGAGACCGCCGTGGTGCTCTACACCATGGGCCAGGCCATCAACCTGCCTATTTCGCCGCTCGATTCCGGTCGCCCCATGACCGTTCACCTTTATCTGCTTGCCAATGACGGCATCAACATGAACGCAGCCTACGGCACCGCGCTTTTGCTGATGGCGATTATTCTGGCCTTCAACCTGTTTGCGCGTTATCTGTCGCGCAAACGCCGCTAGTTAAGGAGTCCCATGTCCGTCTATCAGTCCGCTCCCACGCTGGAGCAAGCGGCCATCACGGCCAAGGATTTCAACTTTTGGTACGGTGACTTTCATGCGCTGACGGGGCTCGACCTCAACATCGCCAAAAACGCCATTACCTCGTTTATCGGCCCTTCGGGCTGCGGCAAATCGACGTTTTTGCGCTGTATCAACCGTATGAACGACCTTATCGAGGGCACGCGCGTCGAGGGCACCATGACGCTCGACGGCAACGATATCTATGCCGAGGGTGTCGACCCGGTCGACCTTCGCCGCCGCGTGGGCATGATTTTTCAGCAGCCCAACCCGTTCCCTAAATCCATCTACGAGAATGTTGCTTTTGGCCCTCGTCTGCAGGGCGTGACTAGCAAAAGCGACCTCGATGACATCGTGGAAGAATCGCTCAAGCGCGCCAACCTCTGGAAAGAGGTATCCAATCAGCTCAACAAGGATGGTTTGGCGCTCTCGGGTGGTCAGCAGCAGCGTCTGTGCATCGCGCGTGTGCTCGCGGTGCAGCCCGATGTCCTTCTGATGGACGAGCCCTGCTCCGCCATCGACCCCACGTCCGTCTCCAAGGTCGAGGATCTGATGGCCGAGCTGGCGCCCGAGATGACGATCATCATCGTCACACATTCAATGCAGCAGGCAGCTCGCATTAGCGACTACACCGCCTTCTTCTTGCAGGAGGTTGCCGGCGAGCCCGCCACGCTCATCGAGTATGGTCAAACCGACGCGATCTTCACCAGCCCGGTGGATTCGCGGACGGAAGACTATATCACCGGCCGCTTTGGCTGATCGGTGCGACTAGTCCCAAGCCGATCGGACCTGGTCCGGTGCGTATTCACTGTGCGGGCGGCATGACCGCACCCAACTGATTGGAGTGAACCATGCGCAAACTGTTTTCCCGTCAGCTCGTCGAGGCTCGTCACGAGATGTTGAGCATCTACGAGGCTGTAGACCTGGCTCTTCACGACGCCGTGAAGGCCTATGTGACCGACGACCGCAAGCTCGCCACCAAGACCAAGAAGCGCACGCTTTCGATTGACGCGCGCTGCGCCAACCTGGAGGCCGTGTGCTACAACCTGATCGCTACGCAGTCGCCGGTCGCCTCCGACTTCCGCTTGCTGCAGACAATCATCTACGTCGACTTTAACCTGCAGCGCATGACCGATAAGGTTCGCCAGATCTGCCGCGCCACGCGTCATATGGTCAAGGCCGATATCTCGCTGCCCCAGGAGCTCGTCGGTACGGTTGAGGCCGAGGCCGAAGCCGTATACCAGGTGCTGGGCTCGTCGCTTTCCGCGCTCGTCACCAACGACATGTCCATCATCTGCAACCTGGCCGTCGAGGACGAGCCGGTGCATGCGGCCTATGAGAAGTTCTTCCGTACCTTCAACCGCATGGACGCGGGAGAGTTTATGGACGACGACAGCAACTATGACGATCTGCGCCGCGCCATCATGGTTTCACGCTACCTCGATCGCATCGCCTCGATTTCCATCGATGCCGCCTGCCGTCTGACCTTCCTTTTGACCGGCCAGCGCATGAACGCCGGCGATATCGCCCGTACGGACGAGGATGAGCTCGAGAGCATGCGCGTACCTTCGGGCGAGGGCGTCATCATGAGGCCCGCTGTCGATGCGCGCTTTGTTGCCAAGGTGCCCGCTAACGAGGTGAGCGAGGGTCTTCGCTACCTGCTCGAGCACCTCGAGGACGAGGACGATACCGAGGATGACGAGGAGTAGGGTAGCTCCGTTCGTCGAAAGATTGTAAATACCTAAGTGAGCGCGGCCTTGCACATGCAGGGCCGCGCTCTTGCGTTAGCATGGGACTACTTGTATGGCTGTTAGCGGAGGCGATTGGCAATGGATAATTATTTGAACGTGATGCGCGCTCGCCGCGAGCAGATTCTCGAACGCTTTTATGCCGCACTCGATCGCGCGGGGCGTTCTCACGATGCCGCCCGCCTGATTGCCGTCTCCAAGACCGTTGGCGTCGATGAGACCGTTGCCGCCATCCAGGCAGGGTATCGTCATTTTGCCGAGAACCGTCCGCAGGAGCTTGTTCGCAAGCTTGCGGGGCTGGCGGAGCATCCGGAGCTGCCCGAGGTGCGCTTCGATATGATCGGTAATCTTCAGACCAACAAGATCAATGCGGTGCTGGGTGCGGCCGAGCTGATTCATTCGGTGGGGTCGCTTCATTTGGCGCAGGCTATCTCGAGCCGTGCCGTCCGCAAGATTGAGGCGGGCGAGCTTGCCGGTCCTCAGCATGTGCTGATCGAGGTCAATGTAAGCGGGGAGGAGTCCAAGGGCGGCTTTTCGCCCGATGAGGTTCGTGCCGCGGCTGGCGAGCTTGCGGAACTTGAGGGAATTTGTGTGCAGGGGCTTATGACCATGGCACCCCGGGGGAATAAGGATGTGGCGCGCCGCACCTTTGCCGGGCTGCGTGAGTTGAGGGATGAGCTGGAGACGGCACACCCCGATCTGTGTCTGCCTGAGCTTTCTTGCGGCATGAGCGAGGACTTTGAGCCTGCCCTTGAGGAAGGCTCGACGCTTGTTCGCCTGGGCAGGGTAGTATTCAGCCCGGAGTTTGAAGTAAAATAAGAGCCTGAAGTGCGCGCTGATTATCAGAGCGCCTGCATTAGACCGTGAGAGGACACAACCATGGGTTTCCTTGACGAAATTAAAAATAAAATGCACCTAGGCGGCCAGCAGGGTTATGACCAGGGTTATGGCCAGGATGATGACTACGGTTACGATGACGGCTATGACGACGGCTATCAGAACAACGGCTATAGCGGTGCTTCGGGCGAGGGCTTCTACACGCAAGATGAACCGAGCAATGGACTGCTGGGGCAGACACGCCGCGGAGAGGCTGAGTCGGTTGCTGTGTACACGCGTTCCGGTCAACTGATCGGCGACGACTCCCGTCACGCTACGACGTACAATCCGCCTTCGCGCTCTCAGGATGCCGCTGCGGGCGGTTATCGTCCCGGCGCCTATGACACGCCGTCAAGCTACGCCGAGAACGCTCGGGTCCGCGCTGCCGCTGTGCCCGCTCCTGCTTCAACGCCGAGCGATGCCTCTGCCTATGCGAGCAATATCATCAACGCCACGCCTCAGTTGCCGGCCTACGTTCTTCGTCCGGAGAGTTATGACGACGTGGAGACGGTCGTGCGCCGCGTGCGTACCAAGCAGCCTGTCGCGCTGATCTTTGTGGGCGTTCGCACCGAGGTCGCCAAACGCGTCCTGGACTTTAGCTATGGCTTTGCCTGCGGCCTGGGCGCTTCGGTCAAAGAAGTGGGAGATCGCGTGTTTATGGTGCTGCCCGCCGGCTGCGAGGTCAAGGATTCGGATCTTAAGAAGCTTCGCGCCGACGGCTATCTCAAGTAAAGACAAGGCGAGGAGATTCCCATCAACATCTACACCATCGTTCAGCTTGTCAACACGCTGTTTAATTTTTATTCCACGTTGATTGTGGTCTACTGCTTTATGACGTGGATTCCCATGAAGCAGGGTGGTTTGCTACAGGATATCGCGGCGGTGCTCGACAGCGTTTGCGGCCCTTGGCTCAACCTGTTTCGCCGGTTTATGCCGCCGATGGGCGGTATCGATTTTTCACCGGTCGTTGCGATTATTGCGTTGCAGTTGGTGCAGAAGCTCATTCTGCAGCTACTTATAGGTATACTCGTATAGGACTGGCTCAGTAACCTATGTCGGGCGCTTAGCGCCAAGGCGATGATAAAGGAGAACTTGTTATGGCTATTACCCCTGCTGACATCCAGGCTCAGACCTTCTCTGAGGCCAAGCGCGGCTACGATCCCGCCGAGGTTGACGTCTTCCTGGAGACCCTGTCCTCCGAGGTCGACGCTATGCTTGCCAAGATCGTTGATCTTAAGGGTCGCCTGACCGCCACCGAGCAGCAGCTTGCCGATACGCAGGCTCAGCTTGCGCAGGCCCAGGATTCTGCCGCTCAGGCTGCCCCTGTCGCCACTCCCGCTCCCGATTTCTCCGCTCAGGAGCGTCAGATTTCCGCCGCTCTCATTGCGGCTCAGCAGACCGCCGAGGCGATTGTCAACGACGCTAACGAGAATGCTGACCGCATCCGCAACGAGGCCGACGCCAAGGCCCGCGAGGTCATCCGTCAGGCCCTGACCGAGAAGCAGGCCGAGCTCGAGGAGATTGACCGTCTGAAGGCTTCCCGCGAGGAGTTCAAGGCCGAGTATCTCAAGCTCATTCAGCACTTTATGGACGATGCTCAGAATTCCTTCCCGGCCGATCTGCTGGCTTCTACGCCGGTCGGTTCTGCGGCTTCTCCTGCCGTGACCATGCCTGCCGCCGAGCCGCTGCCTGTCGCTGATCCGGTTGTCCCCGTGGCCGACCCCTTCGCCCCGATTGACAACTTTGCCGCGGACGACCTGGACTAGCGCTAAAACTACAATCTAGCCCCTTAGAAGGAGCTCGCGCTTGCGAGCTCCTTTTTTGTAGCTGTATACGGGTTGGGAAACAAAACGCCGAGCTCTGCGTGCGATAGGGCAGAACTCGGCGAACGTTTGAGCGGTAAAAGGTAGATTTTAGGGCATGGGCCAAAAAACTACTTGAGGAGGAAATTGGATAGGGGAATGGTGCGGGCCTCGCGATGCTCGGGGTCGGCGATATGGTCGGCGGGATAGCCGCAGACGAGCATGTGGTAGGGATAAACGCCCTCGGGCAGGTTGAACTGCTCGCGGGCTAGCTCGGGCTTAAAATGGCATACCCAGCACGTTCCCAGGCCCTGTTCCTCGGCCTCCATCATCATCTGATCGCAAACAATCGAGGTGTCGATAGCGCTGGAGTTCATCTGGTCATAGGGACGCACCCAAGCATCGTTGGTAACGCTGCAAACGAGGAAGATGAGCGGAGCGCCAAAGATGGACCCATCACGAGCAAACCGAGGTTGACAAGCAGCTGCCTTTTCCAGAAGCTCAGGCGTATCCAACACCATCACACGGGTTGGATGATTATTGCAAGCAGAAGGAGCAATGCGTCCAGCCTCAACAATGGTATCCACCACAGCCTGCTCAACAGAACGATTCTCAAACAAACGACAAGAATACCGAGACCGAGCCAGATCCAAATACCCCATAACCAAACCTTCCAAAGTCAGCAAACAAATCCAAAGTAAAATAAAGGGTACCCAAAGCACCATCCACCCAAACGCTCGGTACAGTTCCAAAGTATTCAATCAGGTATAAAAGGCCGCATCAGCCAAACCCCCATTGAATTCAAATCATCAGCCAAGGTTCCCAATGGCGGTACGCAAGGCGAAGGCCCGACACCTATTTACTTTCGAACGACTCTGCCGTGCAGCCGGAGAGAGAAAGCAAATAGGTGCCGGGCCTTCGCCGGTGGGACGCGTACCACTAATTAACCGCTTTTGAACGACTCTGCTTGCAGCCGGAGTGAAAAAAGGTTATCAGTGGTCGGGCCCGCGACCGATGGGACGCGTACCCCAATTAACTGTTCTTCATGACAATCGAATCCACGACATCGGCCACATTCTCGCAGCAGTCGGCGCAGTACTCCAAGAAGGCGTACACGTCACGCCAGGCGATGACCTCGAGCGGGTCCTTGCCGTTGACGTGCAGGTTACGCATGGCGTTGATGTAGAGTTCGTCGGCCTCGGACTCGATGGTGTTGATCTGGATGACGAGCTCGCGCAGCGTTTTGGACTTGCGGTAGTTGGGCAACTCGACCATCAGGTCCTTCATGGCGCGGCAGGCGTCGGTCACCTTGTGGGCGATCACGATGGCATCAGGGTGGATGCTCTGGATGTTGGTGAAGTAGAGGCGCTGTACGACGCCCTCAATACGGTCGAGCACGGTATCGAGCGAGCAGCTCATTAGGTTAAGGTCCTCGCGCTCAAGCGGGGTGATAAAGGCCGTGAGCAGGGCGTCTTCGAGCTCATGGTGCTTCTTGTCTGCTGCATGCTCAATCGCATGCATCTTCTCGAGCATATCGTGGATCTGCGCGGGGTCAAAGTTCTCAAAAATCTTGGTGAGCAGCTCGGCTGCCTGAACGGCAAAGTCGGCGCAGGCGACGTAGTTGTCAAAGTAGAACGAATCGGGTTTCTTTGCCATGAGTGATCCTTTCGGGGCGAAGACGGGTGGGCGAGGTAATGCGGTCCGGATGGACGTTCGGTTTGACTAGAGGAACATCATGAACAGCCTGGCCATGACAAAGCTGATGAGTCCACAGGCGGGGAAGGTGAAGAACCACGTGAACATCATGTCCTTGACCACGCCGAAGTTGATGGCCGAGAGGCGCTTGACGGCGCCGACGCCCATGATGGCGCAGGTCTTGATGTGCGTGGAGGACACGGGGATACCGGTGAGCGTGGCAAGCAGCAGGTTTGCGGCTCCTGCCAGGTCGGCAGAGAAGCCCTGATACTTCTCGAGCTTAACCATGCTCTGGCCGACGGACTTGATGATACGCTCACCGCCCACGCTGGTGCCGATGCCCATGGTGGCCGAGCACAGCAGCATGATCCAGATGGGGATGCCGGCGTCGCCGACGCCGGTCTGTCCGTTGGCAAAGGCGACACCTAAAAAGAGCACGCCGATGAACTTTTGTCCATCCTGCGCGCCGTGCATAAAGCTCATGGCCGCGGCGCTCGCGATCTGAGCATATTTAAAGAAGACGTTGGCACGTCGCCTGTTGGCGGCAGCGAAAAGAATCGAGACGAGTTTGCACAGGACCCAGCCCATGACAAAGCCCAGACCGATGGAGAGCGCCAGGCCGTAGATGACCTTCATCCACTCGTGGACATTGACGCTGCTGGCGCCGCCGAGGGCGATGGCAGCGCCGGTCAGACCGGCGATGAGGCTGTGGCTCTGCGAGGTGGGGATGCCAAAACGCGATGCCGTGGCGCCGTAGACGACGATGGAGAACAGGGCCGCGCAGAGGCACGCGAGCGCCATGGTGCTGTTTCCGCCAAAGTCGACGATATGGGAGATGGTGTTGGCAACGCTGGCATTAAAGTGCGTCATGATGAGCACGCCCAAAAAGTTGAACGCGGCACTCATGAGAATGGCGGCGCGGGCGGGCATGCAACGCGTGGTGACACAGGTCGCGATGGCGTTGGGCGCGTCGGTCCATCCGTTGACGAAGATGGCGCCGAGCGCGAGGAACACGGTGACGGCAAGGACTGGGTTCGAAACAAGTTGGCCGAGGAAGGCTGAGAACGTTACGTCCATATATGGGCTTTCTCGAAGTTTGCAGAAACGTTACAAAAACATGATAAATCGTATCACCTCCTGCGGGTTTCTTTACCGAGTTCTGACGGGAGAAGTGAATTTTTTGGCACTAAAATTGAATATTAGCCCTGTTGACCGCGGGTGTTCTTTTTGCTAACACGCCGTGAGGACACGTGCGCTCGCTCCGACACCCCAAAACCACAGTCTGTTCGCTTTACAATATGCAAACATGCGTTCGATAATAGGGGCATGGAATATCGACAGACAGATGGCAAAGCTCGGCGCGTGCACAAGCAGTATGTGGACGTCGTGGCCCGCATCCTCGCGGGCGGACAAGTTGTGCCGGTTACCGTCTGCTGGGTCGACGGTCGCTGCTTTACAATTGACGAGATTGTCTCGTCTACCGGTTTTGGCCTGACGGTTCACGGCATTCGTACGGCAACCTATAAGGTTCGTTTTGGCGGACATACGACCGAGCTGTATCTGGAAGACCAGGCGCGTGAGCGACCGGATGGCTCGCAGGCTCATCTGATGCGGTGGTGGGTGTGGGCGTTCGACCGCACACTCGAGAGTGAGCGCCGCGGGTAAGAGCGCGCGCCATTCGGGTACAATGGCAGGAATCTTGTCACCTACGGCGCTGTCGCGGCGCTTTTTGAAAGGACGAAATTATGAACGATATCCAGGGCTATCAGAACGGCCCCATCGAGACCGGCGCAAGCCGTGCTAAGGAGATGTCGCCGCGCGCGTACAACCTTGCCATGTCTGCCCTGATCTTTTTGGGTTTTTGCGCTATGGGCGCTGGCGCCTACTTTACGGGCACCATGTCGTTTGCGCGCATGATGATGAGTGGCGCCGCCCTGCCGCTGGTCTTTGGCTCGTTTATCCTGACCATTGTCGGCATCGTCATGATGTCGGCCGCCGCCAGCAAGCAGTCCGTGGGCCTGTCGCTCGCGGGTTACGCGATCTTTGCGAGCACCTTTGGTCTGACCGCGTCGTTTGGCCTTGCCAACTACGACCTGCCCACCATCAACACCGCCTTTATCGCCACTGCCGCCATCACCTTTGTCTTTGGCGCACTGGGCGTGACCTTCCCCAAATTCTTCCAGCGTGTGTATGGCATTGGTTTTGGCATTCTGCTTGCCACGATTCTGGTCGAGATCGTGCTGATGTTCATGGGCGTCTCGCAGACCATCACCGACCTGATCGTGATTGTGGTGTTCGCCGGCTTTATTGGCTACGACACCTATGTGGCCACGACGGTGCCGCCCACGCTGCCCAACGCCGTGCTCATGGCGTCCAACCTGTTCGTGGACATTATCAACGTGTTCCTGCGCATCCTGAACATCCTTGGTCGTCGCGACTAGTGCCAGATTGCAGCGGTGCTTGCCGCGCGCAAATCGATGCGAAAGGCGGTCCTTCGGGGCCGCCTTTTTTGTACGCGGCGGGGTATCATGGATGGGAAAAGCCGATAGCGGCAGCGACCGAGAAAGGTGACCACTTATGGCAGACGTCGACAACAGGAACCGTAACCGTAGGCCCAAACGCGCGGGACAGCCCAATCCCAAGCGCGAGGCCCGTGCCAAGGCCGCCGAGCGTCACGTGGCGACTGTGTCCGAAGCGTGCGCAAAGGATATCGAGCGCTCGCTTGCCGGCGTGCGCGAGTTCGAGGGCATGCCTGCCGGATTTGTCGCGGCGATGAAGGCTAAGGCCCAGGTGGCTGCTGCCGAAGAGCAGGTTGCCGATGAGTCTGAGGCCGCCGAGGTTGCGTCTGCCGAGACCGAGGTCGTGGCCGAGCCTGTGCCCGCAGAGGAAGCCACGGAGACCGAGCCCGCGCCTGCTGCCGAGGAGCCCGCTCCGGTCCTGCCCGAGGTCACCGTGCTCGACGCCTCTGCCACGCAGGCCATTCTGGATAACGGCCGAGGCTACGCGCAGTTCTGCGACATGGCCGTGCTCGCCTTTGCCTCGTTCACCAACCCGGGCGGTGGCTACATCCAGGGCTATCTGGGTCAGGAGGCCACGCTCTGTGCCGATTCGTATCTGTACAATGTGCTCGATAAGCAGCGCAAATGGTACGGCGAGAACCGTCGCCGCAACATCAACTGTGAGCTGTACCGCAACCGTGCGCTGGTGGTGCCTGCGGTGCGCTTCGACCGCAACCACGTGCATGCGTACGCCGACGTGATCGTTGCCGCTGCGCCCAACGCCAAGCGCGCTCGCCAGGAGTATCGCGTGGGTGACGATGCCCTGCTGGACGCCCTGCGCGATCGTATCCGCTTTGTGCTGGCCATCTGCGACGAGCTTGGTCGCGAGAAGCTCGTGCTGGGCGCCTGGGGCTGTGACAACAACGGCTTTGACGCCGAGGCCGTGGCCGAGCTCTTCCGCAAGGAGCTCGCATCGGGCGACTTTAAGGTCAAGCAGGTCTTCTTTGCCGTGCCCTCTACGCGCTGGGACGAGGATTTTGCCAAGTTCGAGCACGTGCTGGCAAGCTTCCCCGAGCGCAACGAGGAGTCCTATGCCCAGGTTGCCGCCCGTGCCGCGGCCGCCCGTGCCGCCGAGCAGGCTCATGCCGCTGCCGAGGACGACGAGGATGATGACGACTGGCGCAAGTATCTGTAATCGGTGCGCGCTGACAGATAGGTCGAGCCGGCGGGAGGGGCTGCTCCCGTCGGCTTTTTGCTGAAGGAGGGGTTTGCGATGAAAAACGTCCTGTGCTTTGGTGACAGCAATACCTATGGCTACGATCCGGCGGGCATGCGCGATGGCACCGCGGTGCGCTATGCGCACGATGTGCGCTGGTGCGGCGTGGCCCAGCGCGAGCCGGGCGATATCGATTATCTGCACATGATGCCCGAAAGCCACGAGAGCCTGGGCCACGCCGTGGCAGCCAAGCTCCAAGAGATGCTTGGTCAGTAGCGCGACCCCAAACCACCACAAAGGGACAGGCGCCTTTGTGGTGGTTTGTGCGGTGGTTTTGGCTGCTGGCTTTTTAGTACTGCCACATGTGGTTGACGGGGCCGGAGCCTTTGCCCATGTTCAGGCCGGCGGCGAGAGCGCCGGTTAGGTAGGCCTTGCCGGCGTTGACGGCATCGGCAAGATCCATGCCCTGGGCCAGCGCGCAGGCGATGGCGGACGAAAGCGTGCAGCCGGTACCATGCGTGTTGGCGGTCTCGATGCGCTTGTGGCGGAACCACGTGGTGAGCGGATCGCCCAGGTGGTTGCCCTCGTCATCGAGCGGCGCGGGCTCTGCTAGCACATCGTTGGCCTCGTTGACAAAATGCCCGCCCTTAACGAGGGACGCGCAGCCAAAACGGCGGGTGAGGAGCATGGCGGCGTTTTGCTGCGTGCGCTCGGAATCGACCTCGTAGTCGAGCAGCGCCATGGCCTCGGGAATATTGGGCGTGATAACGCTTGCCAGTGGGAACAGGCGGCGTGTAAGCGCTTCGGCGGCGTCCTCGGCGATGAGACGAGCGCCCGAAGTGGCGACCATGACGGGGTCGACGACGATATTATGTGCGTCCCAGGCGCTCAGGCGGTCGGCTATGACTTCGATAATCTCGGCAGAAGAAACCATGCCGATCTTGACGGCACTGGGGCGGATATCGTCAAAAACGGCATCGATTTGCGCCGCGACAATATCCGGGGAGATGTTCTGCACGGCGGTGACGCCTAGGGTGTTCTGTGCGGTGATGGCCGTGATGACCGTCTCGGCATACAGGCGGTGCGCCGTGATGGTCTTGATGTCGGCCTGAATGCCGGCACCGCCGCTGGAATCGGATCCTGCGATGGACAGGACGGCAGGTACCTTACTACGATCCATGTTCGCTCCCTTGTTCGGTCGGATTCAAATGGGTCTCCTGCCCGCATTATAAAGTTGCCCGGGCCGGCTGTATGCCGATCCCGGGCGGGTGGCGCAATCTTTACGTAAATGTAAGAAAATGTTCACACGTCAACAATTGACGAACGCCTTGTGGCCGATTATGGGTCCGGTGACGAGTTAGTCCTCCATGCCGAGGTCGATCGTCGTGCCCTCGAACACCTTGTTGACGGTGCGGACGGCGCACATCTTGCCGCACATGGTGCAGGTGCCCTCGGTGGCAGCAGGGGATTCCTCGTAGCGCTTCTTGCCGGTGACCGGGTCGAGCGCGCACTTCCACATGGCGTCCCAGTCGAGCTTGCGGCGTGCCTGGCCCATCTTGTCGTCCATGTCGCGGGCGTGGGGCACCTTTTTGGCGATGTCGGCGGCGTGTGCGGCAATCTTGGTGGCCATGAGGCCGTCGAGCACATCCTGGGCGTTAGGCAGGCATAGGTGCTCTGCCGGTGTCACGTAGCACAAAAAGTCGGCACCCGAGCTCGCGGAGATGGCGCCACCGATGGCTGCGGTGATGTGGTCGTAGCCCACGCCGATATCGGTCACCAGCGGCCCGAGCACGTAGAACGGGGCGTTGTGGCACAGGCGCTTCTGCAGTTTCATGTTGGCGGCGATCTCGTCGAGCGCCATGTGCCCCGGGCCCTCGACCATGACCTGGACGCCGGCGGCCCAAGCGCGCTTGCACAGCTTGCCCAGCTCGATCATCTCGGCGGTCTCGGTGGCGTCGTTGGAGTCGTAGAGGCAGCCCGGGCGGCAGGAGTCGCCGAGCGAAATCGTCACGTCGTACTCGTGGCAGATCTCGAGCAGCTCGTCAAAGTACTCGTAGAAGGGGTTCTCGTTGCCGGTGACCTCCATCCAGCCAAACAGCAGTGAGCCGCCGCGGCTGACGATGTTCATGAGACGGCCGGTCTCCTTAAAGGTTTTGGTGACCGACTTATTGATGCCGCAGTGGATGGTCATAAAGTCCACGCCGTCCTCGGCGTGCGCGCGCACGACCTCGAACAGGTCGTCCTTGGTAAGCTTGACAAGCGGCTTTTCCATGTAGCCGATGGCGTCGTACATGGGGACGGTGCCCACCATGAGCGGCGTCTCGTCGATGAGCTGCTGTCGGAATTGGCGCGTCTTGCCCGAGTTGGAGAGGTCCATGATGGCGTCGGCGCCAAAGTCCTCGGCGATCTTGACCTTCTTCCATTCCTCGGCGGCATCGGCCTTGTCGCCCGAGATGCCCAGGTTGACGTTGACCTTGGTAGACAGGCCCTCGCCGACGCCAAAGGCACGCATGCCCTTTTTGATATGCACGATGTTGGCGGGAATGGCGATGCGGCCGTCGGCCACGCGCTCGCGGATGTACTCGGGGTCGCGATGCTCGCGTTCGGCAACCTCCTTCATCTGCGGTGTGATTTGCCCGGCGCGGGCGAAATCGATTTGCGTGACGAGCTTGGGCTCGGTCTGTGTGCTCATTGGCACGGCTCCCTTCGTTGGCATTACCCATATCAGGTTTGCGGGTCAGGGCGGGCGCGCCCAGTCTCAGCCTGCCGTCTTGTCCTGCAAGCTCCCCGTTTATGTGGCGGGCTCAAGTATAGCTCGAATGGGTACGATTGACGCGACGAGCATGCCCGCGGGGAGGCGAACATGGAAGACAAGCATCTGTATCGAGAGACGCAGTGGGATGTGTCGGCCGAGGAGAGCCGCGCCCATCATGGGCTGGTCGCAATTGGTTTCGCGATTCTTGTCGTGATGGTGATTGCCTGTTGTATCTGGACGTTTGGCGGGCGTGGGGGAGTTTCCTGGACGTTTGAGGCGGACGATAGCCTGCCGATTATGACGGCGAAGGTCGCGGGTGGCAATACTGTTGCCGCGCCGGGCGACTATTGGTATCCGCGCGACAAGTTTGTGCAACTGCAGCTGAGCGGTGGTTCCATTCCTGGTGAAGAGATCGAGCGTGTGACCTTCGATGCGTCGCTTAGGACGCTGTCGGTCGAGCTCAAAAATCAGGGGGATGTACCCACGACCATGGATATAGCCCTGACGGAATGGCGCCTGGAGCCTCCGTCGGGTGTTGAGGCGTCCGAGGTGGAGCACGTTAAGGTTACCTACCAAGATGGCTCGACGAGCGAGATTGCAAAAGCCGACGGCCTGGCGGAATAGACGCCGTGCCTAGGCAGCACATTCAAAAGTAGCGGTAGTCCTACAAGGCCTGTTCGTTCAGGAAGACCAAAGTGTTTTTATTTGAAAGCTCGGGAAAGTAACGATAACCAACGTCGAACGCGGTGAGCCCGCTTACATCCTCGAACTTGTTTTCTGCCATCCAGCGCACCATGGAGCCGCGCGCTTTTTTGCTGGCGGTCGAGCGTTGGATGGGCTTGCCGTTGCGGATGCCTTCGCCAAAGAGACATGTGACGACCGTGGCGTCGGTGGTGAGGCGGGTCAGAACGGCTTTGGCGTATTCCGCGCTGGCGAGGTTGACGATCGTGGCGTTGGAGCCTGCCGGAGCGATGACCCGTGCGAGCTTGTCGCCCCAAAACGCGTAGAGGTCTCGGGCATCGTCGACGGCAAGCTTCGCGCCCATCTCCAGTCGATACGGTTCAACGGCATGAAAGGGGCGTACGCATCCGTAAAGGCCCGAGAGGATCCACAGATGGTCTTGCAGCCATGCGAGCTGTGCGGAATCCATCACCTCGGGCGCCATGCTTTGGTATTGAATGCCGTGATAGGACATGACGGCAGGGGAGAGGTGACGGGCGAGTGCGGGATTGTCGAGATCGCCGCTTTGCAAGATGGGCTCGAACTCATGCAGGGTGTTGAGGCAGGGCCCCAGCAGTTTGTCACTCACGTTCCACAGCGCCTGCAGGCTGCCGCTGCCTTCATTCCGCTCGATATCTAGCAGTGCGCGGTGGAGGCGAGCCGTCTCGCGCACAAAGGGTGGAATGCCCAGGACTTCAAAAGCATCTTGGGCCGCGCGCATCTGCTTGGCGGGCGAAATGATGACCTGCAGCATGGACTCTCCTCTGCCAAAAAGGAAGTTGCGGTGTAATACGGTCTGTTTTGGCCGTTTATGGGCCAGTTTAGTCCGTATCTCACCGCAACTGATGAAGGGTTGGTTAGGCGCGCTCGATGAAGGCCTTGTAGCCGCGATAGGCCTCGTAGATATCGGCCTTGTTGGCGACCTCCCACAGGGCGTGCATGGACAGGACGGCAACGCCGGAGTCGATGACGTTCATGCCGTACTTGGCCATGATGTAGGCGATGGTGCCGCCGCCGCCCGCGTTGACGCGACCGAGCTCGCAGGTCTGGAAGTCCACGCCGGCCTCGTCCATAATGTCGCGGATGAGGGCCATATACTCGGCGTCGGCGTCGTTGGAACCGCCCTTGCCGCGGCTGCCCGTGTACTTGTTAAAGCACAGGCCGCGACCCATAAAGGCTGCATTCTTGGTCTCGAACTTGCCGGCGTAGCCCGGGTCGAAGCCGGCGGACACGTCAGAGGAGAGCATGCGGCTGTGGGCGAGTGCGCGGCGCAGGGCCAGCGGGCTGCCCTCGCCGGCGAGCGTCATGATCTCGGCGACGGTGTTCTCGAAGAAGCGGCTTGTCATGCCGGTGGCTCCCACGGAGCCAATCTCCTCCTTGTCGACGATGAGCGTGATGCTCGTGCGCTCCACGTTGGCCACATTGATCTGGGCGAGCATGGAGGGGTAGGCGCAGACGCGGTCGTCGTGGCCATAGCCCAAAATCATGGAGCGGTCGAGGCCCATGTCGCGGGCGGGGCCGGCGGGCACGACCTCGATTTCGGCGGAGAGGAAGTCCTCCTCCTCGACGTCGTACTGCTCCTTGAGGATATCCAGGAACATCTGCTTGACGGGCTCGGTGGGGGCGTCCTTGTCGTCCTCGTCAAATTTTACGGGACGGCCGCCCACGATCACGTCGAGGATCTCGGCGTCGACGGCGTCCTTGGCGGGCTTGGACATCTGCTCGCTCGAGAGGTGGATCAGCAGGTCGGAGATGGTAAAGACCGGATCGTCGGCCTTGTCGCCGATGTTGATGTCGACGGTGGTGCCGTCCTTTTTGCAGATGACGCCCACGAGTGCGAGCGGGGAGGCCACCCAGTGGTAGCTCTTGACGCCACCGTAGTAGTGCGTGTCGAGGTAGGCCATGTCGCCGGCCTCGAACGCGGGATTCTGCTTGAGGTCCAGGCGCGGCGAGTCCACGTGGGCGCCCAGGATGTTAAAGCCCTGCTCGAGCGGGGCGGTGCCCAGGTTGACGAGCATAAGATCCTTGCCGTGGTTGGCGGCGTACACCTTGTCGCCTGCCTTGAGCTCGCGGCCTTCGGCGATCACGGTCTCCAGGTCGACGTATCCCGCCTCCTCGGCCATCTTGATGCCGGTCTTGACGCACAGGCGCTCGGTCTTGTTCTCGCTCAAAAACTGCTTATAGCCGCGGCAAAGCTCCTCGAGCTCCTCGATTTGCTGTGGCGTGTACTTTTTCCATGCGCAGGGACGCTCCATGACGCAGGCTCCTTTCGGATCGATCGTGCTGGTTGTTGTACCGTGAGCCATCGTATCACGCGCGGGCTCACGGTGGCGGGGGAGCTTGATGCGCGGTGGCCGCGGGGCGGGGAGCGTGTAAACTGGAGTGAGCAAGCCGTGCCCAGTCCAAAGCGAGGTATTCAATATGTCTGACAAGCGCCGCACCTTTGCCGTTATCGACGGCAACTCGCTCATGCACCGCGCCTTCCACGCCGTGCCGCCGACCATGAACGCGCCGGACGGTCGTCCCACCAACGCGATCTTTGGCTTTCTGAACATGTTTCTTAAGATGATCGATGCCTTTAGCCCCGACGGTGTGGTCGTGGCGTTTGACAAGGGCAAGCCGCGCGTGCGCATGGAGATGCTGCCGCAGTATAAGGCGCAGCGCCCGCCCATGGACCCCGATCTGCATGCGCAGTTTCCCATGATTAAGGAGCTGCTCACGGCGCTCAACGTGCCAATTCTGCAGTCCGAGGGCTGGGAAGGCGACGATATCCTGGGAACCATGGCGCGCCTGGGTGAGGAGGCCGGCTGCGACATGCTGCTGGTGACCGGCGACCGTGACATGTATCAGCTTGTGACCGAGCACGTCAACGTGGTCTCGACTCGCAAGGGCCTGTCCGACGTGGCGATCATGACGCCCGAGAGCGTGGACGACCTGTATCACGGCATTACGCCGGCGCTCGTGCCCGATTTTTACGGCCTGAAGGGCGATACGTCGGACAACATTCCCGGCGTACCGGGCATCGGCCCCAAAAAGGCGAGCGCGCTCATCGCGCAGTACGGCAGCTTGGACGAGGTCATTGCGCATGCTGACGAGGTCAAGGGCAAGATGGGCGAGAACCTGCGTGCACACATCGACGATGCGCTGCTGAGCCGCAAGGTTGCGACCATCCGCACCGATGCACCTGTCGAGCTCGACTTTGACGCGACGTCCTTCCCAGCGTTTTCTGCCGATGAGGTGTCCGCGGCGCTGGGCGCACTTGGCATTACGGCCATGCAGAACCGCTTCCTGGCGCTGATTGGCGGCGAGGGCGGGGTCGTGCCCGCTGCCAGCGCGCTCGAGATACCCGCGGTTTCGCGTGCCGCCGCCGGCGATGCTGAGGCACTTGCTGCTGTGGCGGCCGAGATCTCTCGCGCGATTGATGCGGGCGAGTGGGTCGCCGCCGTGGTGGACGATGACAAGGAAGAGGGTGCGCTCTTTGGCCTGACGCGTACGCTGTGGCTGGCGACGTCCAAGGGGCTCTTTGCGCTCGAGGAAGCCGATGACGGCACGCCTGCCGCTGTCGAGGGCTTCAATTCTGCCCACGGCGTTATCGCTGGCGTGCTCGCGCGCCTGTTTATGGAGGGCCGCGTGGCGAGCCCGGACATGAAGGCGTTGCTGCATGAGCTTTCGCCCATCGATTCTTCTGAGCCCGAGCTCATGGACCCGCTGGCAGTCGATTCCGTGCGCATCTTTGATACCGTGGTTGCCGCGTACCTGTTGGATTCCGACCGTTCCGAGTTTGACGAGGCATATCTGGCCGATACCTATCTGCAGATGGCGCTGCCTGCGGCGCGCGGTGCGGATGGTGCTGGCGAGGACGCTCCTGCTCCTGCTGCCCGTACCGCGGCGTTGACGCTGGCACTCGTGGCGCCGCTTCGCGACCGCATGGCCCGCGAGAACGCCGCCAACGTGTTCGATGGCATTGAGATGCCGCTCGTGCCGGTGCTTGCCAAGATGGAGCGCGCGGGCATGCTCGTAGATCCCGACCGGCTGCGCAGCCTGTCCGAGGGCCTGGCGACCCAGATCACCGAGGTCGAGCGCAGCATTCGTGACCTGGCAGGTGATGAGACGTTTAACATCGGCAGTCCCATGCAGCTCTCGCACGTGCTCTTTGACGTTATGGGGCTTCCGACCAAGGGCCTCAAAAAGACCAAGCGCGGGTACTATTCGACCAACGCCAAGGTGCTGAGCGACCTTGCCCGTGACCACGAAATCGTGCGCCTGATTTTGGACTGGCGTGAGAAGTCCAAGATTAAGTCGACCTATCTGGACACGCTAGGTCCGCTGCGCCGTGGTGACGGTCGCGTGCACACCACGTACAACCAGACCATCACGGCAACGGGTCGCCTGTCCTCGAGCGACCCGAACCTGCAGAACATCCCGACGCGCTCTGAGCTGGGCCGTACCGTTAAGACGGCGTTTTCGGCAGGCGAGGGCAGCGTCTTTTTGGCGGTGGACTACTCGCAGATCGAGCTGCGTCTGCTGGCGCATCTCTCGGGTGACGAGCACCTGGTGCGCGCCTTTAACGAGGGCGAGGACTTCCATGCCGAGACGGCCGCGCGCGTGTTTGGCGTTTCCGTATCCGAGGTAACGCCCGACCTGCGCAGTCGCGCCAAGGCCGTGAATTTTGGCATTGTGTATGGTCAGCAGGCGTACGGTCTGTCGCAGTCGCTGCACATCTCGATGGCCGAGGCGCGTGGCATGATCGATCGCTACTACGAGGCCTACCCGGGCGTGCGCACGTTCCTCGACAACGTGGTGGCGCGCGCCAAGCAGACGGGCTACGCCGAGACCATGTACGGTCGCCGGCGTCATATTCCAGAGCTCAAGGCCAAAAACCCACAGCTCCGCGGCTTTGGCGAGCGCACGGCCATGAATCACCCCATGCAGGGCACCGCCGCCGACATCATCAAGATCGCCATGGCCCGCGTAAGCCGCCGCCTGGAAGAAGAGGGCTTTGCCGCCCACATGATCTTGCAGGTGCACGACGAACTGGACTTTGAGTGCCCCGTCGACGAAGTCGAGCGCCTGACCGCCATGGTCCAAGACGTCATGGAACACGTCGTAGACCTCCGCGTACCCCTCATCGCCGAAGCCAGCACCGGCATAACCTGGGCCGACGCGAAATAGGAAAGCAACCACAGTTCCAAAGTAACTAAAGGCAGAAGGGGGCTCCTTGCCAACAAGGAACCCCCTTCATTCCAAAAAATCAGCCAAGTATCTAGACACCCAAGACGCCATCTAGGCGGCAAGCAAGTCAACATCGCCATGCCCGGGGCCGGCCGTTTGATTTTTGTAGATTCCGCACGAGCCGAAGGCCACTTAATGTGGCCTTCGAGCGAGCCCAGGACCTGACCGAGCAAAAATCAAACGGCCGGCCCCGGGCATGGCGATGAGATAGATTACCGAGCCGCCAAGATGGCGTCGATGAGCGTCAGTACGCCCCCGTCGTTGTTACTCGGAATGCGCCACTTGGCGTGCGCATTCATATGCTCTTCGGCATTGTCCACGATAAAGCTATGCCCGACGCGCTCGAGCATAGGAATATCGTTGTAGGTGTCGCCCACGGCGGCGGCATCGGCGATATCGATGCCCAAGTGCTCGCACAGGTGCGCGACGCCGGCGCCCTTGTCGACGCCCAGGTTCATAAAGTCGATCCACTCGCGCCCGGCGTTGGTGACGTAGAGCTTGTCCGAGAACGCGGGGCTATAGGTCTCGCGGAACGCAGGCTCGGCGTCGTAGGCGGGGAAGAAGATCGAAATCTTGTTGGATTCGACGTCAAGACCCTCAAAGGTGTCGACGTAGTTGATGGCAGAATAGTAGATGCTGATCTCGTCGTGGTACTTGTGGTCGCGCGTCAAAACGTAAGCATCGTCATAGCAGCACAGGACGGGAACGGCGCGCGGGTCCTCCACGGCATGTGCCAGGACCTTGTGGTAGAGCGCCACATCGATATTGCTCTTATAGATATAGTTGCCGCGATAGATGACGCAGGCTCCGTTGTCGGGACAAAAGGCGAGGCGGTTCTTGATGCCCTCGAACATCTCCTCGAGCTTGGGGGCGGGACGTCCGCTGGCGGGGCAGAATACGATGCCGGCTTCGGCGAGCTTGTCCAGGCGTTCGTCAAGGCCTTGCGGCAGCACGCGCTCGTCGGTGAGCAGCGTCTTGTCCATGTCGACGGCGAGAATCTTAATGTTTCCGATATTGGCGTCCGATTCGTAAGTTTGCATAAAAGCGCGCCTTTCGTTTCGAGATTGTTTCAGACGTTATAGTCATAAACTAGTAATCGGGCGTATTTTCGCAGGAACGAAGCCTGTTTGCATCACGATTCACAAAGTAATGAAAAAACTTTTCAGAAATTTGAATTTGTCGCTTGTGCTGCGGGCACTTTAGCGTAATATAGCGACCATCGAAAACGGAGACGGAAAAACAACCGCTTACCGAGGAAAAGGTACCGTTTGCGATATTTGAATTGCGCCCGGCGATATGTGAAAGGAGAGGCAGATGCAGTTCGTAAAGACCATCACCACTGCAGACAATGCCATCCGACGCCAGCGCGCAATTTCCCGACGACGATAACAATCGTCTCTGTCCGCATGGGGCGAATTGCCTCAACAGAGTCATTTTGAGGTCGTTGGGTTTTAGCACGACATTGCTGCATGTTTCTAGGGCATGTATGTGCTGATTTTTGCTATTTAACCTGATATTGCACGGTATTTGACCTTGAAATGACTTGCAACTGACCGATGTTCTAACTAGCTACCAAGGGCGAAAGGAAACAGCCATGAGCAAGGAAAAAGTCGTTCTCGCATATTCTGGTGGCCTTGATACATCCGTATGTGTCAAGTGGCTCCAAGACGAGAAGAATCTCGATGTCGTTTGCGTCTGCGGCAACGTGGGCCAGGAGGAGACCGGCCTGGACGCCAAGAAGCAGAAGGCACTCGACCTGGGCGTTCTCGATTGCCAGGTGCTCGACCTGCGCGACGAATTCTCCGATGAGTTCCTGACTAAGGCCATCGCCGCCAACTCCATGTATGAGAACAAGTACCCGCTGCTCTCCGCCCTGTCTCGTCCGCTGCTCGCCAAGAAGCTCGTCGAGGTCGCTCACGAGTTTGGTGCGACCTACGTTGCCCATGGCTGCACCGGCAAGGGTAACGACCAGGTTCGTTTTGAGGCTGCCGTCAAGGCCCTCGATCCCGAGCTTAAGGTTATCGCTCCGGTTCGTGAGTGGGATCTGAAGTGCCGCCCCGACGAGGTCGCCTATGCCCACGCCCACAACGTGCCGGTTCCCGAGGGTGCCAACGACAACCCCTATTCCATCGACGACAACCTGTGGGGTCGCGCCATTGAGTGCGGCCATCTGGAGGATCCCTGGAACGAGCCGCTCGACGACGCTTGGGTTATGACCAAGAATCCCGAGGACACGCCCGACACCCCGACCTACACCGAGATTGAGTTTGAGGCCGGCAAGCCCGTCGCCGTCGACGGCAAGAAGATGAAGCTCTCCGAGATCGTCATCGCCCTCAACAAGATTTCGGGCGACAACGGCTTTGGTCGTCTTGACCTGGTCGAGGACCGTCTGGTGGGCCTCAAGAGCCGCGAGTGCTACGAGGTGCCCGGCGCCCTGACGCTTATCACCGCCCATAAGGCGCTCGAGGATATTTGCGTTGAGGGCGATCTGCTCAAGACCAAGATCAAGCTCGAGCAGGATTGGGCTACCGCCGTGTACAACGGCCAGTGGTATAGCCCGCTCAAAAACGCGCTCGACGCCTTTATGGCCGACACCCAGAAGTTCGTGACCGGCACCGTCCGTCTGAAGTTCTTTAAGGGCAACTGCCACGTTGTCGGCCGCAAGAGCCCCTTTAGCCTCTACGACTACGGTCTGGCCACCTACGACCGCGACACTACGTTTGACGAGAAGGCCAGTGCCGGCTTTATCGAGATCGACACGCTGTCGCTCAAGACGTGGGCAAAGGTCCAGGGCCCCAGCTCTGCTGCCGCCCAGGCCTAGCGCCTCCTTCCCTTGGTATCCGCGCGGCCCATCCGCGTGATACATAACGGGCGCACGGGGTCCCTACCTTTCGTTATGCTTGCTGACACTTCTTAACATCGGTGACCCCTACGTTCCGCCCGCATATATGAGCCGCGTCTGCGGCTGAGTCCGAGCCCCGCCGGGGTTGTCCGGCGGGGCTCCTTCTATCAATTTGAGGGCTTTACACCTTTATTTATTCGAGGAGTATCCATTATGTTCAATGCGGTTGGCGGGAGTCGAAGGGCGCCAAGTGCCAGGTGCGTCACTTCTTTGCAAATTAGCTGCATGGACCCGCGCACGGTGGGGGATGTGCAAAACTAGCGGTTGATAAATCGCTTTAGGGACAGGGTGCCTTGCTTTGGGCGCTTGTTTAGGTATTTGATGAAAGGAGACGGTTCCATGGCTCTTTGGGGCGGTCGTTTTGAGGCGGGCGTGGCCGAGGTCACGCAGGAGTTTGGCGCGTCGCTGCCGGTCGACAAACATCTTTATAAGCAGGATATCGCCGGCTCTAAGGCACATGCCAAGATGCTGGCCGCCCAGGGCATCATCAGTGCCGAGGACGAGCAGGCGATCTCCGAGGGCCTGATCGGAATTGAGCAGGATATCGATGCCGGCAACTTTACCTTCGATATCAACGACGAGGACATCCATATGTCCATCGAGAGCGAGCTGACGCGTCGCATCGGCGAGGCCGGTAAGCGCTTGCATACCGGACGTTCGCGCAACGACCAGGTGGCGACCGACACACGCCTGGGCGTCAAGGCGCTGGCCAGGGAGCTCATGGAGGCCAATCTTGAGCTGCGCCATGTGCTGGTGGATGCGGCTAAGAAGTACGACAAAGTGATTCTACCTGGCTACACGCACATGCAGCATGCTCAGCCCGTGCTGCTGTCGCATCATCTGCTGGCGTATTCCTGGATGTTCGCGCGCGACTTTACACGGCTAAAGGCCGCCTTTGATGCCGCTGACAACTGCCCGCTGGGTGCTGCCGCGCTTGCCGGCACGAGCTATCCGCTCGATCGCCAGATGACGGCTGCCGAACTTGGCTTTGCGGGTGTGATCCCTAACTCGCTCGACGCTGTTTCCGATCGCGATTTCCTGCTCGATCTGCATTACGCTGGCTCCGTTATGGCCATGCATCTGTCGCGTCTTTCCGAGGAGATCGTGCTGTGGTCGAGCTCCGAATTTGGCTTTATCACGCTTTCCGACTCTTACTCCACCGGCTCGTCCATCATGCCGCAGAAGAAAAATCCCGACTTTGCCGAGCTGATCCGCGGCAAGAGCGGCCGCGTCTACGGCAACCTGGTGCAGCTACTGGTGACCATGAAGGGCTTGCCGTTGGCCTATAACAAGGACCTGCAGGAGGACAAGGAGGGTGCGCTCGATACCGCTCACACGCTCATGCAGTGCCTGTCCGTTATGGCCGGCATGATTTCGACTTGGACCGTCAACGAGGATGCCATGGCGCGCGAGTGCGGCGTGGGGCACCTTGCCGCCACCGACGTTGCCGACTACCTGGCTAAGCGCGGCTTGCCATTCCGCGAGGCGCACGCTGTGGTGGGGCACCTGGTCCTGATGTGTGAGAAGCGCGGCTGCAATCTTGAGGACCTGCCGTTTAAGGTGTTCCAGGAGGCGAGCCCGCTTTTTGAGCGCGATATTACCGAGGCGCTCGACATCCCGTCGATCGTTGCCGCGCGCACGACCGAGGGCGGCACCGCTCCTGCCGCCGTTGCCGTGCAGCTGCAGCGTGCCGAGGCGCAGCTCGTGGCCGATGAGGACGTGGTTGGATCGCTGACCAAGGTCGTCGAGATGGGCCACGGAGCTAATTAGCTTATTGGATGCGTCTGTCTGGTGTGTTCATCATATCTTGCCTTTACGGGTGCCCGCTACGGTGGGCACCCGTTTTGTTATAGAGAAGGAAGGGGCTTGTCGATAACTTCTGTAGGACCTTTGGGCAGGTTGTGAAGGGGCTACGTTCACGGGCGGCAACCGACCGTCCGCTCGGTTCGGTGCGGTTGATGCGCGGTCGGATGGTACTCTAATCGGGCTTCGAAACAGAAGTGACACATATGGAACGTTTTAATAAATTGTAGTGTTTCAATAAACAGTTTTTTGTTTAACTGCAGCTAAAACTCTGTTACGATGCAGTCCAGGCGGGTGCCGGAATGGGACTTGGGCACGCGCGAACCTACTTGAAAGGCTACCTTATGGCTATCGAGAAGACCTTCATTATGATTAAGCCCGACGCTGTGCGCGATCGCAAGATCGGCGAGATCGTTGCTCGCATTGAGCGCAGCGGCCTTGTCATCGAGCGCATGGAGATGACCACGCTCGAGCGCGCTACCGTCGAGGAGCACTACGCTCATCTGGCCGACAAGCCTTTCTTTGGCGGTCTCTGCGACTTTATGACGAGCGGTCCGGTCGTCAAGATGGTCGTTTCCGGTCTTTCTGCTGTCTCCAAGATGCGCACTCTTATGGGCGCTACCAACCCGCTTGATGCTGCCCCCGGCACCATCCGCGGCGACTTCGCTGTCGATGTCAACGCCAACGTGATTCACGGCTCCGACTGCCTGGAGAACGCCGAGATCGAGATCAAGCGCTTCTTTGGCTAAACCAGCTTTGACTCCTCAAAGCTGTTAGCGTGTGGCTTTGGCGCCGCGGAATTCCATCCGCGGCGCCCTTTTTATTCCAGTAGATTTCTAGGTATATCCCAAAAAACTACTAAACAGCCCCCGTCCGGATGTGTGTTCCGGACGGGGGCTGTCGTTAACGTATGGTGTTGTAAGTCTTTAGGCCTCGTCGACGACCTTGAGTCCGCGGGTCTGGTCGATCTCGTTGAGGAGATTGACGCGACGCTCGTGACGGCCGCCCTCGAACTCGGCATCGAGCCACTCGTCGACGATCATCTTGGCGAGCTCGGAGCCCACGACGCGGGCGCCAAAGGCGAGCACGTTGGTGTTGTTGTGCATGCGCGAGAGCTTGGCGCTGAAGGGCTCGGAGCACACGACGGCACGAACGCCCTCGACCTTGTTGGCGGCCAAGCTAATCCCGACACCGGTGCCGCAGATCAGGATGCCCAGATCGACGTCGCCGTTGGCTACGGCTTTGCCCACCTTGTAGCCGGCGATGGGGTAATCAAAGCTCTCGGAGGTGTCGGTGCCAAAGTTCACGACCTCGCAGCCGCGCTCCTTCAGGTGCTCGGAAATGATGTTCTTGAGCTCGACGGCGGCGTGGTCGTTGCCGATACCGATCTTCATGAGTGGTTCCTCTCTGGTCCGTGCGGCGGAATTGCTAAAGGTTTTACCGCGTTCGACTGCATGATAGCGCGTCTTTTGCCTAAACACTCGGGCGTTTTTTGGTCAAACGCTTTAGCGGACACGAACATCAGCCCATCACGAAAAATGCCGCCAATTTGCTTCTGGCGGCCGTCTGCCGGAACTCGACTTGCGGTTTTTGGTGCCTTGTTATCAAATGGAGAAGTTGATACTTGCGAGAGCAACCCGTTATACATGTAGGAGATACCTATGCCTACCGATTCCATCCGTGATGCCGCGTTTTGTGATGTTTTGAACCGCGAGCTTGTCTGTGCGCTCGGCTGCACCGAGCCCATTGCCGTTGCCTATGCGGCGGCGCTGGCGAGCCAGACGCTCGGTTGCGAACCCGAACATATGGATGTTGCCTGCTCAGGCAACATCATCAAGAACGTAAAGAGCGTGACCGTGCCCAACTCGGGCGGTATGCACGGTATTGAGGCCGCGGCCGTGCTGGGTGCCGTGGGCGGTGACGCCAAGAGCGCGCTCGAGGTGCTCGAGAGTGTTGGCGATGCAGACCGTGCTCGCGTGACCGAGCTGCTCTCCGATGCCGACTACTGCGATGTGTCGCTTGTCGAGGGTGTGCCCAACCTCTACATTAAGGTGACTGCCACGGCCGGAGGTCATACTGCGGTCGTCGAGATCACCGACCATCACACCAATGTTACGTGCCATACACTCGATGGCATTCCGGTGTGTGGCAAGTCGGCGGGGGAGTGTGCCGCCTGCGCCGAGCGCGTTGTGGCCGAGCGTGCCGCCGATAACGCCGGTACGCCCATGTCGATTGAGTCTATCATTGACTTTATCGAGGACGGTGACATCGAGGGCGCCCGCGCTGCCGTTGAGCGTCAGATTGAGCTGAACGGCGCTATTAGCGCCGAGGGCTTGGCGAACGCTTGGGGCGCCGAGGTGGGCCGTACGCTGCTGGGCGCTCGCGCCGACGACGTCGCCTGCCGTGCGCGTGCGCGTGCGGCCGCCGGGTCTGACGCCCGTATGAACGGCTGTGCGCTGCCGGTCGCCATTGTGTGCGGCTCGGGCAACCAGGGTATTACCTGTGCGTTGCCCGTTATGGAATATGCCGACTACCTGCGCTGCGACCACGAGCGCCTGGTGCGTGCCGTGATGCTGTCCGATCTTATTGCCGTGCATATCAAGAGCTATATTGGTGCGCTCTCGGCGTTTTGCGGTGCTATTTGCGCTGCGTGCGGTGCCGGCGCGGCGATTACCTGGCTGTGCGGTGGCACGCGCGAGCAGATCGGCGCGACGGTCTCCAATACGCTCGGTAACGTGGGCGGCATCGTGTGCGATGGCGCCAAGGCAAGCTGCGCCGCCAAGATTTCCGCTGCCGTTGATGCGGCGATTCTGGGCCACGATATGGCCATGCAGGGCCGCGGCTTCCGTGCCGGAGAGGGCCTGATTCAGGATACGGTGGAAGAGACGATCGCCAGCATGGGCTATGTGGGCCGCGTTGGCATGAAGGATACCGACGTCGAGATCCTCAACATCATGATCGGCAAGACCATCGTCGACTGCTAGGGGCTCTGGGGCACTGCATCTTGTTGTTGAAACTATCGCGCTTGTGGCCGTAAAGCACCTGCCTGCATTGCGGACAGCGAGGATCTCGCGGTATGTCACCAGGTCGTTCTCGCGCTTGATGCGCTCGAGGACGGTTGCGACAACAAGCGCCGCTATCGCCGGCAGGAACGTCGCAGCCGCGGCGACGCCGGCGCCCCAGGTGCCCTCCATCCAGTTAAACGCCGGCGACAGTATCAGTGCGAACGCCACCGCCAGCAACGCGAGCATCAGCACGGCCAGCCATAGCATCCGCGTTCCCATGCGCTTGCGATCTCTTTCGACTGCCTCTTCCATAACGGTCACGTCTCCCTTCACGAGCGTGTCTATGGAGGTGTCGAATAGGATGCTCAGCATGAGCAGACTCTGGACGTCCGGATACGTCTTGTCCCGCTCCCAGTTGCTGATCGTCTGACGCGATACATAGAGCTTCTCGGCAAGTTGCTCTTGCGAGAGGCCCATCGCCTCGCGCCGCGTCTTGATCTGGTTGCTGATGTCCATCGTCACCTCCCGGTCGTGAAGGAGCGTCCCGCGAACACGCCGGGTGCGCTATCGAATCTGTTGTACATCATATGCGGCAAGGCTTGCCGGGCGCTGCAAAAACTGTTTTGCACGGGGTTTACCTGCATGATTGTTGCTGCGATGGCTTAGCGATGTTGTCGAGCAGTCATCCAAGTGTACAGGCCCATGGCGGCGTAGCCGATTGCGGTATAGGCAACCCCATGGAACGCAAGGTCCTGGCTGCCCTCGACCTTGAGGGGAAACAGGACCGCGGGTCCGATTCCGAGCGCCGCGGGTACCCAGAAGAGCGTCCTCGCGGAGTTCGCGGCGAGCAGGCCGAGGGTGATTGCAGTTGCGGGGAGCACGGGGTAGATCAGCGCCATCATGGCGATCATGCCGGCATCGGGTGGGACGACCCTCACCAGGAGGACGGGGATTGCCCAGCAGGCGCCAACGATTGCGATCAATGCGATGAGGGACGCGCGTACGGTGACGTTCATGGGGCACCTCCTAACGGGAATCGCCCCCATTCTGGCATACATCTTCAGAATGGGGGCTAAGGGGGATACCATTTCGGGGAACGGGTGCGTACCCGCGCTTTTAACTCAGCATCTTGGCGAGCATGCCGATGCCGACGCCCACCAGTCCGCCGGCGATGGCGCCGATGATGATCTGCACCGCGTTGCGCGTGCCCTTGACCCAAGGGTTCATCTCGCGCTCACGGCGCCCCTCGAGCGTGTCGCGATCGACCTGCTCGCCGCGGCTAAACGCCAACACCTCGCGGTACGTGACGAGGTCGTGCTGCTTCTTCATGCGTTCCATATACACGAACGCCACGAGCATCACGACGAGCGCCACGGCGGCAAACGCCGCGGTGGGCGCGATGTGCATGCCCCAGCCCCATTCGAACTGGAACGCCGCCCACGCGCTCAGCACCAAAAACACGACCGCACTCACGACCGTGATTGTGGATAGGGCGTTGTACTTCTTGACCGCTTCGTTCATTACCTGTGCCATGGTTTCCACATCTCCTTTGATGAGGGAGTCCACGGTCACCCCGAACACGTTGGAAAGCAGCAGCAGGCTCTGGACATCCGGATACGTACGGCCGCACTCCCAGTTGCTGATGGTCTGGCGCGACACGTAGATGCGCTCCGCCAGATCGTCTTGGGACAGTCCGAGCTCCGTGCGATGCTCCTTGATGTGCGAGCCCAGCTCCATGCGTTTGCTCCCTAGAGGGTCGGGGTGACCCCTGTCGAGAGCCACCATGTCATTGACGCGAGCATCGTACCATCAAAGGTCTTTATATTTGACCCCCACGGGGCAAAATCGAGCTGTCAAAAGGCTTTATATACGACATCTAGCTGGGAAAAGAACGGTCCCCAAAGGCGGATGCCTCCGGGGACCGGTTGGTGCGTATAGAGGGGGCGAGCTTGCTTTGGGTTGGTGTTGGCCCCGCCGTTCGGCTCGACTTTGGAGCGGCGGGGCTCAGCTCTGCCTCGACCGCGGCGCGGGGCGCGGCTTTGTCCCGACGTCGGCAGCGGCCGAGCCCTGTCTTCCCGGCTTAGCCCTCTTCGCCTTTGGGCGTGCCCTTGAACGAGGGCTCTTTCTTCGGCAGCCTTCCCGCGCGTTTGAGGGCGTCTCGCAAGATCCATTCCACCTGACCGTTGGCGCTGCGCATCTCATCGTCCGCCCAGCGTTGGACGGCCTCCCAGATAGCGGGGTCTATACGGAGTGGATACTGCTTGCGTGCCATGACGTGCCTTCTTGTCGAATGTGCAATTTTGCACCCGTCCCCAAATTACTCATTGGTGTTGGGGTTAGTACAGCGAGCCTGCGTTGAGCACCGGGTGCGCCTCGGATTCACCGCAGAGCACCACCATGAGGTTGCTGGCCATCTGCGCCTTGCGCTCGTCGTCGAGCTCGATGGTGCCGCCGGCAGCCATCTCCTTCACGGCCATGTCGACCATGGAGACCGCGCCCTCGACGATCTTCTTGCGTGCGGCGATGACGGCCTCGGCCTGCTGGCGGCGCAGCATCGCCTGGGCGATCTCGGGGGAGTAGGCGAGGTGCGTGAGACGTGCATCGTCGACCTCGACGCCGGCGGGCGCCAGGCGCATCGCGAGCTCGCGGCGCAGGGCTTCGGAGACCTCTTCCACATTGGCGCGCAGCGTGATGGCGCCGGCGGCATCGGACTCGTCCTCCAGGTGGTCGTAGGCGTACACGCTCGCCACGTGGCGCAGCGCCGTCTCGGCCTGCATGGCGACATAGCTCTGGTAGTCGTCGACGTCGAAGAGCGCCTTGGCGGTATCGGCGACGTGCCACACCACGACGGTTGCGATCTCGATGGGGTTGCCCATTTTGTCGTTGACCTTCAGGCGCTCGCCATTCAGGGTGCGCACGCGGGTGGAGATAGTGGTGGGGTTGCCCTTGGCGGCCTTCTGCGCCGCGGCCTTGGCGGCCTTGGAATCGCTCATCTCGAGCTCGATCATCTCGCCGATCCCGGCCGATCCGCCCATGCTCTTGCTAAAGAACGGGTTGGCCCAGAAGAAGCCCTCGTCGCGGACGGTGCCCACGTACTTGCCGAACAGGATGCACACGCGCGCCTGGCCGGGCTGCAGCGAGAAGAATCCGTTGAGTGGGATGAACCACAGGCAAAACGCGAGGATGCTGAGGCCGAGCCCCCATCCGTAGACTGCGGGCGCGTCGACGCCGTCGGGCGTGCTCGCGAGCCCGATGGTGCTCCAGATAAAGAGGCCGATGATGACGATGAGCGCCACCGCCACGGCGACGAGCATGCCGTAGCCCGACTTGGCCTTGAGTTGCTTTTCCACGCTCATTGTGAGTTCCTTTCATGACTGCGCCGGCGTTTGCGTGACGTCCCCGGCGCCGCGCTCCAGATTGCGATGGGGAGGAGGCGAGTCCCCGAGCAGTCCGTGCGACTGCTGATTGCATTGTGATATCACATTGAGACCAAGTCAAGGAGAATCGGATGCCGTCTCTCATGGCATAAGTGGTTCGGGGCGCCCGGCATCTACGCTCCGTAGAGGTCTTCCTGTTGCATCTTGGCTCGCAAGTCCCTATAATAGCTCCACTCACGGCTGAAGGTTTACCTCTAGATTTGGAAAGGGGAGCTGCACCATGCTTGCTTCTATGAGGATTTGGCTCTAGCCACGGTCGCGTGAGCGACCGGTACTTCGCTGCATACCACCGATCGCATCAAAGGATTATTCCATGACACAACCGAATCCCTGCGCTTCTTGGAAGCGCTCGCTCGCCATCGTCTGGATCGGCGAGTTCTTCTCCGTGCTCACGAGCTCCATTCTGCAGATGGGTCTCATCTGGCACGTCACCCTCACCACCGGCTCCGCGAGCGCCCTGTCGTTCGTGAGCCTGGCGGCCTTCTTGCCCATGGCGCTCCTCGGCGCCTTCGCGGGCACCATCGTGGACCGCACGTCCATCAAGCGTCTCATGATCGGCGCCGATCTCTTCATCGCGGCCGTGAGCCTCACGCTTGTCTTCGGCTCGCTTCGGGGCGACCTTTCTGTCGCCGTTGTGGCGGCGGTGCTGTTCGTCCGTGCGCTGGGCAGCACGCTCCATACGCCCGCCTTCAACGCGCTCACACCGCTCATCGCCCCGCCCGAGGTGCTCGGCAAGCTGGCGGGCATGCTGCAGTTCATGCAGTCGGGTAGCTATATCATCGGCAACGCCATCGCCGCTGCGGTCTACCCGGCGTTTGGTCTGACTTTCATGATCGCGCTCGATGTCGCCGGGGCGGTGCTCGCGAGCATCGCGGTGGCGACCTCCGGCATCAAGACGCCGGCGCCCGAGCGCCATACGCCCGAGGAGAACGCCGAGGCGTCGCACCGCGCGGTGCGGGCCTTCCTATTGGAGACGGCCAACGGGTACCGCGAGCTCAAACGCCATCACGGTCTGTTCGCCATGCTCTGGATCGGCTTCGCCTTCTCGGTCCTGTTCTCGCCCATATCCGCGCTGTTCCCGCTCATGGTGTTCGACCATTTTGGGGGCACCACTACGCAGTCGGCTATCGCGGAGATCGCGTTCTCGGTCGGCATGATCGCGGCGAGCGGCTGGATCGGGGCGACGGGTGGCCTTAAGAACCGCGCTCTTTCGTGCACGCTGGCCATCGGCCTCTTCGGAGCGGGCACGCTCGCGGGCGGCCTCGTGCCCCCTTCCGCGCTCGTTGTGTTTCTGGGGCTTACGTTCGCGATGGGGGTCTCGAGTCCGCTGTACAGCGCGCCGCAGATGGCGCTCATGCAGGAGCGCGTCGATCCCGAGTGCATGGGCCGCGTCTTCGGTCTGTACGGAGCGGTCTGCAGCTGGGCTATGCCCGTGGGGCTCGTCGCATCGACCTTGTTCGCGGACGCCATCGGCGTAAGCGCGTGCTTCGTGCTCATCGGTGCTGCAATGGTGATCCTAGCAGGCATCACCTGGGCGATCCCGAGCATCCGCAAGATTGGGTAGCGCTCTGGCGGAGTGCGTTTCGTTTCGGACGGCTCGTAGGGTCGCTGCGACGTGAAGGGTGGTCGACGGTGCGCCTGCGAGGGCGCCGTCGACCACCCTTTTGTTTAATTCGTCTGGCCCGGCGCCGATCATCATCTGTTCGTCGGGCGATTGCGATGCCGCCGCTTGCCGATACGCGGCTCCTTACGTTGTGCGCATCCCATCGTTCTGGCAGCGTTTCCTGCAGTTAATCTCCAGAGCTCGAGGCGGTGGCCCCTATGAGTAATCTGCTCGAATCCATTCTGCGCGTCGGTATGACCGTGTTCATCGTCGGCCCGCTCACTGCATGGGTCGCCCGCCGCGGCGCGCGCGAGCGCAGCGAGGCAACGGACAGCCTCGATTGCTTCACGGTGCGCATGCCCGCAGCCATCCGCACGATCATCGCCTGCTGCGCCGTCGCGTTCGAACTGCTCATGCTGGGTGTCTACGTCTGGCAGGGCGTCTCGCTGGGCGAGTGGGACCACGAACTTGTGTGGTTCGGTCATGCCATGGCGCTCGCGGGTATGGCTATCTGGGCCTTGCTGAGCATCCCGCGTATCGACGTGGACGGTGGGCGCATTCTCTCGCGTAACGCCTTCGGCATCCGCAAGGAGACGACGTTTGGCAACATCACCCGTGCAACGCTTCACGCGCAGATGATGAGGATCGACCTGTTCGAGGGCGACCGGAAGTTCTGCTCGATAAGCCTCGAGGGGGTGTGCTCGCTCAACCTCCTCGCCCGTCTGGAGGAAGAGGGCACCGAAGTCTCGGACGCCGTCGACGGTCCCATGACCAAGGCGGGCCTGTGTTGGTCTGCCATCAAGCCGTTGACGATTGTTTTCAACGGCATGGCCCTCGTCTTCTCGCTCGTCCTCGCCTTCATGGCGGTCTTCACCGACGAGGGTGCGCGCCTGCTCGTGCTCATCCCGTTCCTGTTCCTGTTCATAGGGGGGTTCCTGCCCCTGCTCATGCTCGGCATGCCGGCCCGCGGCATCCTCGAGATCGGCAGGCAGGAGCGCGCGCTCGGTTTCTCCTTCTCCGAGGAGATGGCAAGCCGAGGTGCCACGGGTACTTCGCTTGTCGATGACGATTGGTTCATCGAGATCAGCAACGCCCGCGTCGTGGCGTTTCGCCGCGATTACCTCAAGAAGATCACGGCGCACGAGAACAGCGAGAGCGGCGACCGCTGCACGGTGACCACGAGGGGTGGTCGCAAAATCAAGGTGTATGCAAGCGGGCAGCACGCTCGAGGACCTGCGCACGTGGTTCAAACAGGGTGCCAAGGTCAGAAGCACACTCGACCGCGCGGGGGACGCACTCGAGGCGACCGTTTGATTGGGTTGCCTGCCAAGGATCCAAAACGGGAAGGGGCGCTGTCGGCGCCCCTTGTCATACCAGGCCCGCTGGCCAGCGAGAGGCCTGCAGGTCGACATGTCCGTTGGCGAGGAAGGCAACGCCTTCGTCCTCGAGCAGTGTGCGCTGCGCCTCGGGCCCACCGAAGGCGAACCCCTCCGCGAGGCGTCCGTCGGCGAATACGATGCGATGACAGGGGATGGTGCTGGGTTCCGGATTGACGTGCAGGGCGTATCCCACGTATCGGGCTCGACGGGGCTCACCAACGAGCTTGGCGATCTGACCATATGTGGCAACCATGCCGCAGGGCACCTGGCGTACCATGTCGTATACGCGGTTGAAGAATCCGTCGGTGTCCCGGTCTGCCATGCCGCCCTCACTTTCAATCGATATCGCCATTGTAGTCAAGAAAGGCGCCCCACATGCGCGGGGCGCCTTTCCAAAGAGGTGTTGCGCGAGGGGAGGGAAGGCGCAACGTTCGTGTCGAAGGTCTTTAATTCACCCGTGCCTTCATTAAGTTAACTATAGCTAATTCTCTGAGACCCAAGTCGTAGACCGACGAGCACACAGCCTCTCCATAAGTTAATCAAGGGTTACAAATAGAAAGACACAGTGACATGTGGTCGTTGGGGTTCAAGGAATCGCTCGATGAGTTCGGAGAACGCACCCTCAGTCCCAGCCGTTTCAAGGACGACATCGCAATACGGCCGCACGTCGTCGGTGACATTCGCCACGCCGACGCCCAGTCCCGCCGCCTTGATCATGGAGAGGTCGTTTGCGGAATCACCAACGGCGATGACCTCGGACATCGGAATTCCCAGCATATCGGCAAGGCGCGTGAGCCCCGTCCCTTTGTCAACGCCTGCGGGCATGAGTTCGAGGTAGCGCTTGGAGGAGAAGGTGATGTCAACGCCGAGTCGCTCGGCCATCGGCGCGAGCTTGCGGCCCAATTCCTGCAGCTCATCGAAGTCCCAGTCGACGTACAGGATCTTCACGATGCCACGGCCTTCAAGGAATGAGAGGTCGGGATGGTCAGATCCGCGAAAATGAGTGACCCCGGTGATCGATTCCAGATAGTCGCGCTCCCGTGTGGGTGCGTCATTCACGAACACGTGGCCGTCGGCGACGTTGACGTGCATGCAGAGTCCGAGTTCGAGCCCCTTTGCATAGATCGCGTTCGCGCATTCGTTGGAAAGGCCGCAGGTGGTGAGCGGGGTGGGGTCTCCCACGCGGTTGATGAAGCCGCCGTTATAGGAGAGCACATAGCCGTCTTCGATCAACTCGCGGGCCTCCCCCGAGAAGTTGTCCATGATAGAGGAATACCATCGCCCGCTCGAAGGGACGAACAGCACACCGAGCTCCCTCATGCGTTTGAGTGCTCGGAGATTGGACGCCGGGATGGCGTGGTCGGCATCGAGAAACGTCTCATCCATATCGCTGGCAACAAGTCGGTACATGCAATCCCCCATACAACGTAAAAAACGAGGCGGGCTTATTATCGCCCACCTCGTAAGACCTTGGCTATGTCGAAGGCGTGGACACGTGAAGATGGCCCATTCGCGTGTCGCGGCGCGTTTCCGCGAGCCGGATGGCTTAGTACACCATTCCCATGGCTTCGCGTACCTCGGCGAGCGTGGCCTCGGCGACCTCGTTAGCGCGGCGGTTGCCCTCGTGCAGCACGTCCTTCACATAGTCCAGGTCGTTCTCATAGCGCTGGCGACGCTCGCGGATCGGCGCGAAGTACTCGTTGACCGCCTCGGTCACGTATTTCTTGAGTTGGCCAGAGCCACCCATGCCAATCTCTTCGGCAATCTCGACTTCGGAACGGCCGGTGCAGATGGCGGCTGTCGAAAGCAGGCCGGACACGCCGGGGCGGTTCTCGGGGTCAAACGTGATCATGCGCTCGCCGTCGGTCTGGCTCTTCTTGATGCGCTTGGCCGTCTCCTCGGCGGTCATGGAGATGTTGATGGCGTTGCCGTAGGACTTGCTCATCTTGCGCCCGTCAAGGCCGGGCAGCAGCGGCGTGTCGGACAGCAGCGCGTCGACCTCGGGGAACACCTTGCCGTAGCGGTTGTTGAACTTGCGTGCGATGGTGCGGGTGAGCTCGATGTGCGGCAGCTGGTCGCGCCCGACCGGCACCACGTTGCCCTTGCAGAACAAGATGTCGCACGCCTGGTGCACGGGGTAGGTGAGCAAAAGGCCGGTGAGCTCATGGCCGCTGGCCTCCATCTCGGCCTTGACGGTGGGGTTGCGCTGCAGCAGGGCCTCGGAGACGAGCGACAAGAACGGCAGCATGAGCTGGTTTGCCGCGGGCACGGCGGAGTGCGCGTAGATCATGGTCTTGTCGGGGTCGATGCCGCAGGCAAGGTAGTCCATGACCATGTTGTACACGTTGTCCTGGATGTGCTCGGTGCTGTCGCGGTCGGTGATGACCTGGTAGTCGGCGATGAGCACGTTGGTGTGGACGCCCATGTCCTGCAGCTCGACACGGCTCTTGAGCGTGCCGAAGTAGTGGCCGAGGTGCAGGCGGCCGGTGGGGCGGTCGCCGGTGAGCATGGTGTACTTCTCGGGGTGCTGCGGCAGGTCGGCGCGGATCTGGTTGCTGCGCTCGAGGCTGACCTCATAGCTGAGCTCGTTGGGCATGCTGTCTCCTTTTGGGTTGAGTGCCTGGCCGGCATTGTCGGTCTTGGTTGAAGATGAAGCTACCAGAGAAACGGCGTCTCTTGCCGGAATCAACGATGGTTTTCGCCGTGTCGTCCCGCAGGGTCGTTTCCCTTCTTGGGAAGGAGCCCCTCGATATGCTCGAGCCGCTCCTCATGGGCCGCGTGCGCCGCGCGCTCCTCGGCGGCGAAAGCGGGGTCTTCGGGCGTGACGGTCTCATCTCGCTGTCGACTCCGGTACCACCGCGACGGCGCTCCTGAGCCTGCTCGTCGACAAGCCGGTGACTATCTACACCACCAACGGCTATGCATGTCGGTTTACGGGCGAGCTTGCTGCTAAGGTGGTGGTAATTGGCGGCGACTTCAACCCCGTTACCTGCTCGCTCACCGGTCCTATGGTTGAGAGCGCGCTGCGCGAGCTGTACTTTGACCGGGCGTTTATAGGTGTCAATGCGGTGGACGAGGACCGCGGCATCATGACGCCAGGTTATCCCGAGGCTATCAAAAAACGTATCGTGATGCAGAATTCCCAAGCGAGTTGCGTACTCGCCGATAGCTCCAAGTTCCACGTGTTTTCAAATGTAAAGGTGTGCGACCTGGAGGGCTTTACTGTTATTTCCGACAGGCGCGACTCCAAAATCGGCGAACGCGTCAAAATGATCACGGCCTAGGACACTGGGGCATCGCATCTTGCCCTCAAGCCGTTGCCCACGTAACGAAGCGTGGGGCAAACGTGCGCCCCATTCCTGATTTGGGGACTAGCTTAGTTCGTCGGCTATTTGGTGCTCGTAGAAGGCTTCTACTACGGCGTTAAAGTCGCGGGCGAAGTCTTCCATGGTTCCACGCCAGGTGGCTCGGCCGGGCTTTCCTTGGCCCACATAGGCGGTTTGAATGCCGCAGGCGGGGCTGGGGAAATCGCGCTTGGGGTCGTTGCCCACCATGAGAACCTCATGTGGCTCGAGCCCCATGACCTGCAGCTGCCCTAGATAATATGTGGCATCGGGCTTGCAGCGCGTGGCGTTGCCCATGTGCGTTACGAGCTCGAAGGGCGCGTCTGTCAGCTCGCCCCAGCCCATGCGGCACTCGATGGCCCCTTGGGGAAAGCTGGGGTTGGTGAAGAGCGCACAGCGCAGCCCCGCGTCCTGTACGGCTTGAAGCGCGGCGTGCGCACCCGGCATGGCGTGGGCATTGATGGCATCGTCATTCTTGTACGGGAGAACTTCGCGTTCATAGTAGGTAAAAGCCTCATAGATGAGTGGGTCCGAGAGGCAGATGCCGCACCTGCGCTCGACCTCGGTGCGGTAAAACTTAAGATTGGTGCGATTGTCCGTGCCGCTTCGGCGATTGGCGTTGAGGTCGACCAGGATGGTGCCGAGGCGTGCCATCGTACCACCGCGGCTGCATCGTCCGATATCCGCGAGCATTGACGAGACATCCTTAAAATAGCGAAGGATAAACGCGTTGAGATTGATGCTGAGAAGCGTCTCGTCCATATCGAAAACGACTGCTTTGAGCACGCGGGCACCTTTCTCGAAAAATCGTTTAGAACGTGGGCTCCGGATACTTTACCCCAAAGCCGTATACTCAACTGCTTATCGTCAACTTATGGAGACGGTCGTTCACAAGATTGCGAAAAAGTCTCCATACGAGTAAAAAATCGCAGTTCACGCTTGAAATCGAAGTGATTTCCACGTAACCTATACGAACGTGATTGCATAAGCGTCACATTAGTATCTGTCGGCTCCCGAGTGTTCCTAAACGTTGTGTGCTTGTCGCACCCTTCTGTAGGTCCTAGCAATCGGGGCCCCGTAGTTCGAAAGGGGTCCACCTTTGAGTGAGATTCAGAACTCGTCCATTTTCTCTCTTGACGATGTCAACGAGGAGGAGATGAACAACCTCATCGACGGTACGATTACCGACTTTGATGAGGGCGATCTCGTTAACGGTACTGTCGTTAAGATCGAGCATGACGAGGTGCTCGTTGACATCGGATTCAAGTCCGAGGGCGTTATCCCGGTCCGCGAGCTGTCCATCCGCAAGGACGCTAACCCTGCAGACATCGTTGCACTCGGTGATTCCATCGAGGCCCTGGTTCTCCAGAAGGAGGACAAGGACGGTCGTCTGGTCCTTTCCAAGAAGCGTGCCGAGTACGAGCGTGCTTGGAACCGCATCGAGGAGAAGTTCAACTCCGGCGAGAACGTCGAGGGCGAGGTTATCGAGGTTGTCAAGGGCGGCCTGATCCTCGACATCGGCCTGCGTGGCTTCCTGCCCGCTTCCCTCGTCGACCTCCGTCGCGTCAAGGACCTCACCTCCTACATGGGCACCCGCATCGAGGCCCGCGTCATCGAGATGGACCGCAACCGCAACAACGTCGTTCTCTCCCGTCGCGTCGTGCTTGAGGAGTCCCGTAAGGCCGAGCGTTCCGAGATCCTGTCCAAGCTCAAGTCTGGCATGCGTCTCCAGGGCACCGTTTCCTCCATCGTCGACTTCGGCGCCTTCGTCGACCTCGGCGGTATCGACGGTCTCATCCACATCTCCGAGCTCTCCTGGAACCACGTCAACCATCCTTCCGAGGTTGTCAAGGTCGGCCAGGAGGTCGAGGTCGAGGTTCTCGACGTCGATCTCAACCGCGAGCGCATCTCCCTGGGTCTCAAGCAGACCACCGAGGATCCGTGGCGCGCACTGGTCAAGAAGTACCCCGTCGGCGCTATCGTCGAGGGCACGGTGACCAAGCTTGTCCCGTTTGGCGCTTTCGTCGATCTGGGCGAGGGCATCGAGGGCCTGGTGCACATCTCCGAGATGGCCAACAAGCACGTCGACCAGCCTTCTCAGGTCACCCACGTGGGCGACAAGGTTCAGGTCAAGGTCATGGAGATCGACCTCGACCGTCGTCGTATCTCCCTGTCGATGAAGTCCGCTGCTGAGACTCTGGGCGTCGAGATCGAGGTTACCCCGCTGCCTTCCGAGAAGAAGGACGAGGAGACCGACGCCGAGTAAATCGGTTTGACGATCACTTGCTTTAAGGGATCCGTCCGCAATGGACGGGTCCCTTTTTGCGTTTGCCGGTGAGGTGCGCAATGCTACTCGTGCGCAACGCTGTCCGGGCTGTTCACAGGCTATTGGGTTGTCGGTGCATGAAAATGCCGACATCCCGCCTCGGGGAGGAGGCGGGAACGCACCGAGTAGACGGAGGGGTGCGGAGCGCGGTCGCGTCTCGACTGGCGACGTTGCCCATCGACGACCCTATTGTACCGCATGGCATGGTTCTTGGCATATCGTGTCGAACGCTTGTGTTGTGCCTTTGCCTGCGGCAACGGTGTGTTACACTCTTGCACTGCTGAGTGGGCCAGACGGTCGCGCGATGTGCTGCTTGCGGCACGCGTGAGGAAAGTCCGGGCTCCAGAGGGCGGGATGCCGGCTAACGGCCGGGCGGAGTGATCCGACGGAAAGCGCCGCAGAAAAGAAGACTCCCACCTGCGCCGCAAGGCGTAAAGGGAAAAGCTGAAACGGTGGTGTAAGAGACCACCAGCGTCGTGGCAACACGGCGGCTTGGCAAGCCCCATCCGGAGCAAGCGCGAATAGGAACGCTATGGGCCGGCCCGGTCCGCGTTCGGGTAGCGTGCGTGGAGCTGCACGGTAACGTGCAGACAAGATAAATGACCGTTCACGACAGAACCCGGCTTATAGGCCCACTCGGCACTTTGTTGACGCTGCGAACCCGTCAGCGCGACAATCTGCCTTTCAAGCCTTCGGGCATGACCATAAGGTCAATGCCCTCGTCTTTCAAGGCACCTTGCTCGCGCTGACGGGTTCTCGCTTTCGTTGACGGAATCATCGGCGGTTCCGTTCTTGGCATCTCGCTGTTTTTGCCTGGTCATCGGCAGCCTCATTTCTGTTGCAATCTCGTCTTTCAAGGCACCTTGCTCGCGCTGACGGGTTCTCGCTGTTGGTGACGACATCATTGGCGTTTTCGCTCTTGTTGGCGAGGACAACGGTGCTGTCTTTGCCGTATTATTGAGGCTGTTTGTTGCCGCGCTTAGTTTTGTTGAGGGGCTTTGTTGGACAGCTACTTTACTCTGCGATCGAATATTGAGGCTTCTGGCGAGTTTGTGGATCGCAAGAGCCGGTTTATTGCCCAGCTGGTCCATATTGAATCCGAGGATGAGGCGAATGCCTTCATCGAGATGGTTCGCAAGCGTCATTACGACGCTCGACACAATGTTCCCGCGTGGATTTTGGTCGATGGACGCGAGCGTCAGAGTGATGACGGTGAGCCGAGCCGCACGAGCGGCATGCCGACGCTCGAGGTGTTGCGCGGCGCTGGGCTCAAAAATGTTTGCTGCGTGGTGACGCGCTATTTTGGCGGCACGCTGTTGGGGCCCGGTGGCTTGGTGCGCGCCTATACCGCGGCGACGCAGGCGGCGGTGGCAGCTGCTCAGGAGGCAGGGCAGGTCGTTGAGATGACGAGCGTCGTGCCTGTTGACGTGCACGTGGCCTATCCGCAGTATGAGCAGGTGCTTCGTTTGGCGCAGGATTCGGGTGCCAAGGTTTCGGATACCGATTACGCGGATGCCGTGACGATCCATTTGGTGTTTAAGGCGGGGGAGCAGGAGCCGTTTTGCGCTAAGATGCGCGAGCTTATGGCGGGGCGCGAGGAGATTGAGGTCGGCGCTCCCAAATTTGCCGAGTTCTAACGGCGACGGCCGGCGTGCTTTTGGATGAATCCCAAGCACGCCGGCCGTCGTTTTCTGTTGCCGCCGTTTACTCGGCGAGCTGCTTTAGCACATCGCAGGCGATCTCGATGGCGTCGTCGATGCAGCCGGGGCAGCTGCGGAGCGGACCATTGTCCGATCCGATGCCCTTGAGCGTGCCGCAGACGGTCGTCGTGTTTTTCGTTTTAAAACGCTTGGCGATTTCGCGCGACAGCTTGTAAGTCTGGCCCTTGGTCTTGGGGTTATCCATGCCGTCGCTCATTACAAAGCCCATGATGGCCACGGCGCCCGAGATAGCGCCGCAGGTCTCGGTCATGCCGCCCATGCCGGCGCCAAAGCCCTCGGTGAGGATAAAGGCGGTCTGGGGGTCGAGCCCGACGGCGGGTGCGAGCGTGCAGGCGACGGCCTGTGCGCAGTTAAAGCCACGGGCGTGGTATTCGGCAGCCTGAGCCTGACAGGCGGTGATGTCGAGCTGGGCAGTATCGATTTGCTTCATCGTTGTCTCCTCGGTAACGGTGTACTCGCCTATGGTACCCTTGCCGATGCATTTGTTCATCGAAAGCCTCATGTATGCCTCATTTTTATCTATCGAATAAATGCCAAGATCTGCGATAAATGCCCCCGGTTGATTTGTCTCATAACCTACCTTGGGGATGGGTTGAGAGGGGTGCGGGGTAGCGGTATCGTGAACCGGATAAAAATGTAACCCAGGCAAGGGAGCTAGATATGAGCGAGCAGACCATCGGTACTACATGTGTTCAGGGCGGCTATCACCCGGGAGATGCGGAGCCGCGCCAGGTGCCCATCTACCAGTCCACCACGTGGAAGTACGACACGTCCGAGCACATGGGCAAGCTGTTTGACCTGGAGGAGTCTGGCTATTTCTACAGCCGTCTGCAGAACCCTACGTGCGATCTGGTTGCCGCCAAGATCTGCGAGATGGAGGGCGGCACCGCTGCGATGCTCACGAGCTCGGGCATGGCTGCGAACTTCCTCGCGATCTTTAACGTGGCCGGCGCCGGCGATCATGTGGTCGCAAGCTCGGCCATCTACGGCGGTACCTACAACCTGCTTGCCCATACCATGGGTCGTATGGGCGTTACCTGCACGTTCGTTGCCCCCGATTGCACCGATGAGGAGCTCGAGGCAGCCTTTAAGCCCAATACCAAGCTCGTCTTTGGCGAGACGATCGCCAACCCCGCCCTTGCCGTGCTCGATATTGAGCGCTTTGCCAAGGCCGCGCATGACCACGGCGTGCCGCTGATGGTCGACAACACCTTCCCGACGCCCGTGATGTGCCGTCCCTTTGAGTGGGGAGCCGATATCGTTACGCACTCCACCACCAAGTACATGGATGGCCATGCGGCCTACCTGGGCGGCGTGATCGTCGACCACGGCCAGTTTGACTGGATGGCCCATGCGGACAAGTTCCCGGGTCTCACCACGCCCGATGAGAGCTACCACGGCGTGACCTATGCCGAGAAGTTCGGTCGCGAGGGCGCCTTCATTACCAAGGCAACCGCTCAGCTCATGCGCGACCTCGGCCCCATGCAGAACCCGCAGGCGGCGTTTTTCCTGAACAGCTCGCTCGAGAGCCTGCATGTGCGCATGCCGCGTCATTGCGAGAACGGCCTGGCTGTTGCCAAGTTCCTGCAGAGCCATCCCAAGGTGCGCTTCGTGAGCTATCCGGGTCTGGAGGGCGACAAGTACTATGACCTGGCTCAGAAGTACATGCCCAACGGCACCTGCGGCGTTGTGAGCTTTGGCTTTAACGGTGGTCGCGCGGCGGCCGAGACCTTTATGAAGAGCCTCAAGCTCGCTCAGATCGCCACGCATGTGGCCGACGCCCGCACTTGCTGCCTGCATCCCGCTAACGCCACGCACCGCCAGATGAACGATGAGGAGCTTATCGCCTGTGGTATCTCCGCCGACATGGTGCGCCTGTCGTGCGGTCTCGAGGATACGGCCGATATGATTGCCGACCTTGAGCAGGCGCTCGAGCAGTGCTAGGCTAGCGTTCGTGCAAGGCGCCGATGCCGGCAGAAAGCTTCGGCGACCTTTAGCTCCGATACCGTAGGCGGGGCCCCAATCGCGACTGTTTGCAGGCGATTGGGGCCCCGTTTTTTGTGTTGCGCCACTCGAAAGGATGGATATGGAGAAAACCGCAGAGCAGCTGCGCCGCGAACACATCGCTCTTGAGGGGGACACCCATGGCAAGAACAAATGGGCGATTCTGTTTACGGTGCTCATCATGACGTTTATGGTGTGTCTGGATTCGACCGTCGTGACCGTGGCGCTGCCCGTGATGCAAAAGGAGCTGGGCGTGGGCCTCGATCGCATTCAGCTGGTAAGCTCGGTGTATCTGCTTGCGGCTTGTGCGGCGATGCGGCTTTGTGGTGCGATGCGGCTTGTGGGGCGGGCGGGGGTCGGTCCGTGGTAGACTATCGAGCAATGTTTATTAATCGCGCGGTATCGTTGCCGCGAGAAGGGGTTGCGCCATGCAGGAGCTTGAGGACCGTATTCGCCATGACGGCATCGTAAAGGCCGGTAATGTCCTTAAGGTTGATGCTTTCCTCAACCACCAGTGCGACGTTGAGCTGTTTGACCACATGGGCGCCGAGTGGGCCCGTCTGTTCGAGGATGTCGAGATTAACAAGATCCTTACGATCGAGGCTTCGGGCATTGGCATGGCCTGCATCGCAGCCCAGCATTTTGGCGGCGTGCCGGTGGTCTTTGCCAAGAAGGCGCAGTCCATCAACCTCGACGGCGAGCAGTATGCCACGACCATCTACTCCTTTACCAAGCAGAAGGAGTACCCGGTCATCGTTGGCAAGCGCTTCCTGTCCGAGGGCGACAAGGTCCTGATTATCGACGACTTCCTGGCCAACGGATGCGCGCTCGAGGGTCTTATCAAGATCTGCGAGGCTGCGGGTGCCGAGGTGTCCGGCATTGGCATTGCGGTGGAGAAGGGCTTCCAAGGCGGTGGCGATAAGCTCCGCGAGCGCGGCTTCCGTGTTGAGAGCCTGGCCCGTATCGCCGATATGGACTGTGAGAACGGCGAGATCACCTTCGCCTAAGCGCGCAACACAAGCGATTGGTATGCGATGTGACAAAGGGGGTGTCCCTTTGTCACATTTTTTGTATGAGGGGAGGTGTTGATATGGATGAGAACAAGATGGGATGGCGTGAGTATGCGCGCTATGCCGAGATGTCGGTCGAGGAGCTGGCGCGCGATTGCGAGGTGCAGGTGTTTCGCGCGACGGGTCCGGGCGGGCAAGGCGTGAACACGACGGACTCGGCGGTGCGCATGAAACATATCCCTACGGGGATTACCGTGACGGCGCGCGAGAGTCGCAGTCAGTTCCAAAATCGTAGCTGCTGTTTGCGTAAGCTACACGCTGAGCTTGAGCGTCGCGGGCGTTCACCGCGTCGACGCGTAAAGACCAAGGTGCCTCAGCGCTCTCGCCAGCGCAGACTTAATGACAAGCACTTCAACGCCATTAAAAAGGCCAACCGCCGCAAGCCGGGCGGGGAGGAGTGATCTTCTCGATAAGTTGCGGTGAAATAGGGGCTGTTTTGCGGCTTTACCTGCATAAACAGTCCCTATTTCACCGCAACTTAGGGGTGGTTAGCGGGTTGGACGCCAGACTTGGAGGGCGCCGGGTAGGATGTCGACTTCGATGCGCGAGGCGATAACAGGTTCGCCGTCGGCCTGGATGGGGTAGTCGGGCTCCTCAAAGGTGAGCTCGGCATGGCGGCAGCGACGCATGCAAACCGGCGGCAACTTGGTATGGTGGCCGTCCTTGGCCGAAAGGAACATGGGAAGCGCGACCGCGCGCGGAACGGGGCCGCAGGCGTAGCAAACGTCGAGCATGCCGTCGCACGGGTCGGCGTCGGGACAGATGCGATAGCCCGAGCCATACGTGGGGCCCAGCTGAATCGCCATGATGATCGCCCTCACGCGCTCGGCGGGCGCGCCGTCAAAGCTGACTGTCATGGGGTAGTTGCGATAGCGCAGGCCAAACTGTTCAAGTCCCGAGAGGGTGTAGAGCGGAGCGCCGGTGAGGCCCGTCTTTTTGCGCAGCTCGGTGGTGCCCAGGCCGATGGCGGCGTCAATACCGACGGAGAGCGTCTGGTCGTAGTACTCAACGCAAGCCTCGCCGCTACCGCTTGCGGGGTTCCATGAGCGAATGCGACCGATGTCCTGACGCTGCAGCTCGCAGGTGAGCAGCGCGCCAAAATCCTTGCCGGAGAAATCTTCTATACCGAGCGTTTGGGCAAAATCGTTGCCGGAACCCACGGGTAGGATGGCAAGAGCGGGGCGGGGGTCCTCCTTTTGTGCCATAAGCCCGTTGACGACCTCGTGGATCACGCCGTCGCCGCCAAGGGCGATAACGGTGCGATAGCCCTGAGCCTGTGCGGCCAGCTCCTTGGCGTGCCCCATACGCTCGGTCAATACCAGGTCAAACTGGGATGCGCGTGCAGCCATGTCCAAAAAGCGTTGCAGGCGCTCGGCAACTTCGCGCGCCGCACCCGATTGGGCGGCTGGGTTGGCGATGATGAGCGTGCGACCAAAATCAGTTGCGTGCATGGGCGACTCCCGGCGTATGGCGTGACGGTGCGGTCGCGCTCGGGTCGAATTGCCCCCCGATTGTGGCTGCACGGCGAATACTTACGTCTACTCTATCAGGTCGTTGTGGCGCTCGATAGCATCCGCTACCGTACCGCCCTCATCCACTATAAGCGAACGGCGCTTGGGTGAGATGATGCGCTGGGCAGGGTACACGCCGCGGTGTCCGCCGGCGAGATAGCTGATAAAGGCCACGATGACAAAGAACCCGGCGGCCGTGCCGTGGAACAGGTCGATGGCCATCATGCAGGTGGTGATGGGCACGTTAAGGCCGGCACAGAACACGCCGAGCATGCCGAGAGCCGCCAGAAAACTGGGGTCGAGCCCGGTAAGGCAACCGATCCAGCCACCGAGTGCCGCACCGATGCCAAACAGGGGCGTGACCTCGCCGCCTTGGAAACCGGCACCCAGGGTGAGTGCCGTTACGATGAGCTTGATGACGGCGTCGGCGAGGGTGGTGTTGCCGGCAAACCCGGCGCCCGAAAGCCACGTGGAAAGGCCGGCGTAGTCCCAGGCGTCGAGGAGGGCATAGACAGCCAAAACCACGAGTGCGCCTATAAGTGCGCGAACGAGGTAATTGGTGATAAAGCGACCGTACAGGCTCTTGACGGTTCGAACCGACCAGGCAAAGAGGCGTGCCGTCAGACCGAAGATAATGGCGCTGATAACAACGATAACGACCGTTTTGGGCGTCATGGCGGGAACGCTGGCGATGGCATTCGCTTCGTACTCGGTACCCAGGGCGAGTGATGTAAAGTAGCCGGTAAACGAGGCGACCAGGCAGTAGATCCCTGCGGTGTAGTCGATCTTGCCGATAAAGCACATCTCCATGCCAAAGAAAGCTCCGGCAAGGGGCGAACCGAATACGGCGCCAAAGGCCGACGAGATGCCGGCGAGCATGAGGTCGTGGTGGTCATGCTTTTTGAGGTGGGCGAGGCTTGAGATGTTGCTGGCGATGGTGCCGCCAATCTGCACCGCGGCTCCCTCGCGACCGGCCGATCCGCCCGTTAGGTGCGTGAGCGTGGAGCAGACGAAGGTGAGGACGGCCATGCGCTTATGGATGAGGCGTGTGCCCAGAGCGGAGTCGATGACCAGGTTGTTACCGCGTTTGGCGGCAAGACCGTGGTTTTTGTACGCCCATGCGGTGGCAACGCCCACAACGGGAAGCAGCGCGTAAATCCACGTATGGTGCTCGCGATAGTCGGTCGCGATATTCAACGAGGCCAAAAACGCCCAAGCGGCAACGCCCATGGCGAGCGAGACGATGACGACGAGCACGAGCAACTTAGCGCTCGCGAGTAGGTTGTGGGCATTGCGGCGCGTGTCGGCAGCCAAGAGATGCTCGGAGCGGGTGAGCTGTTGCCTGCCTGCCATGATGACGTCGTTCAGGGAGAAAAAGCCGCCGTCGTCGAGCGGCTGGGAATGATCCTGCGCCTCGTTTGCGCTTTCGGGTTTGTCGGTAAAAGCCATACGTTCCTCTTTTAGGTTGCAACACGAGCATTATAGAACGTGCCAAACGTGACAAACCGGCAGGTTGGTTTCGGTTCTGTTTCGCGGCTTGCGGCCGACAGATGTATTCGAGAACGTGGGTCGTTTCGCCGCCGTGCGGCAGGGGATTATACTGAGACAAGCATAAAGAATTGGCGCCCCCGTTGTGCGCTGTGGCATTAAGAGGTGCATATGGCAGAGAAACTCATTCCGCTGGAGGACGCGCAGTCGATTGTTCTGTCGCACGTTGCTCCGACCGATCTCGTCGAGATTCCCGTGTGGCAAGCCGCCGGTCTCCCCTTGGCCGAGGACGCGGTGGCCGATATCGACATTTCGCCGTTTGCCAACAGCGCTATGGACGGATATGCCGTGCGCGCCGTCGACCTCGCCAAAGCGTCCACCGATGCGCCCGTGACGCTTTCTGTCGTGGGGCACGAGGCGGCGGGCCATGTCTTTGAGGGCGCAATCGGCGCGGGCGACACGGTTCGTATCATGACGGGCGCGCCGGTACCCGAAGGTGCCGATGCCGTGGTGAAGTACGAGATCGTCGATGTGCTCGACGGTGACGGCAACGAGGGTTCGCGTGTGAGATTCTCGGCGCCGGCCAAGGTGGGGGAGAACGTTCGATCGGCTGCTGAGGAAGCGCATACTGGCGACGTCGTGATGTACGCTGGAGAGGTTGTGGCTTCGGCGGGCGCCGGCTTGCTGGCGAGCGCCGGGTATGCGAGCGTGAAGGTGCATGCCGCGCCGCGCGTGGGCATTATCTCGCTGGGGACGGAACTGGTCGCACCGAGTAACGTGCCGGCGCGCGGGCAGATTCGCGACTCCAACTCGTCGGCGTTGATGGCCGAGGCGCTCGATGCAGGAGCCGAGCCCGTGTTCTACGGCATTGCGCCCGATGATGAGCAGGCGATTGCCGAGCTGGTGCATCACGCTGCGCAGGAGTGCGATTTTGTCATTACGAGTGGTGGCGCCTCTGCGGGTGATTACGACTATGTGACGGCGCTCGTTCGGCGCGAGGGCGAGGTGCTGTTCGACCGCATCTCGATGCGTCCCGGCAAGGCCATCACGTTTGGTCTGCTGGGGGGCAAGCCATATTTGGGACTTTCGGGCAATCCCGCGGCGGCGTATGTGGGCTTTGAGATGCTCGCCCGCCCGGCGATCCGCAAGATGCGCGGCTTTGCCGAGGGCGTGCGTCCCGTGCAGCAGGCGAAGCTCACACACGGCGTGAAGAAGCGACAGCATCGCCGCTTCTTCGATCGTGCCACGGTTTTGCGCGACCCCGAGACCGGTGAGCTGTTGGTGACCGAGGCCAAGACGCAGAATTCGGCGCTGCTCGGCACGATGCAGCGGGCCAACTGCCTGCTGCGTATTGACGAAGGCCCGTGTGACCTCAAGGCGGGCGACGTCGTGGATGTCGTGCGTGTCGACTTGCCTGAGGGCGCGGTGCTATAGGAGGAACGCTATGGAGTTGAAGATTTCGATTGTGACGTGCTCGGATACGCGCGATCTTGCCCAGGACGAGGCGGGTGCTGCGCTCGAGGAACTCATCGCGGCACAGGGCCGGACGGTCGCCTCGCATGTGGTCGTGCGCGACGACGTCAGCGAGATCGGTGATGCCATTGTGGAAGCGGCCGATGAGTGCCACGCCAATGTCGTGCTCACCTGCGGCGGCACGGGCCTTTCGATGCGTGACGTGACGCCCGAGGCGACGCGTGCCGTCTGCGACCGCGATGTACCGGGTATTGCAGAGGCAATCCGTGCGTACTCCATGACCAAGACGCGCCGCGCTATGCTTTCGCGCGCCGTGTGCATGCAGCGTGGGCATACGCTTGTCATCAACTTTCCGGGATCAACGAAAGCGGCCCGCGAAAGCTGGGAGGCTGTGAGCGACCAGCTGGAGCACGCAGCTCAAATGACGGCGGGGGGCGGGCACGCCAAATAAGCGCATTACCTGCGGCGGAGTGACCTTACGGGCTGCTCCGCCTTTTTTATGCAGCGACAGTGCGGGCCGTCTCGTGGTTATCGGTAAAGGAAAATTATTAGACGAGAAATATTTATCACAAACACTATTCGCGCAAAAGTATAATCTAGTAACAGAATAAAGCTTGCGGCGGGGTGCCCGGGCGTAGCGTTCGAAAGGGTTGAACATGTTCGATACGGTTTCTCGCCGAGGGTTCGTTTCACTTTCCGCTGTCGCCGCTGCCGGCCTTGGGCTTGCCGGCTGTTCCGGCAGCAAGACGTCTGGGCCGACTGGCTCCGATGCCGGTTCTGCTAAGGCATCTTCCAAGAAGGCTGTTGAGCTGCAAGTCTTTGCTGCCAACTCGCTCGAGAAGGCCCTGCCCGAGGTTCAGAAGCTCTATACCGACCAGACCGGCACCACGTTTGCCGACACGCAGTTTAAGGCGTCTGGCGACCTTGTCGAGCATATGCGCGCCGGTGCCGCCGTCGACGTACTCATCACCGCTTCCAAGGGCACCATGGATGACGCTGAGACCGCCGAGCTCGTCGACGCCGACACGCGTGAGGACATGTTCGTCAACGACCTCGTGATCATTCGCGCCGAGGGCTCCGACACCAGGGTCGAGGCCATCGCCGACGTCGCGAACCTGGACGGCAAGATCGCCATCGGCGACGCCAAGACCGTTCCCGCCGGCAAGTACGCCAACCAGGCCCTGGCCTCCGTGGGCCTCTACACCGGCACCGAGGGCGACGACGGCGAGTATACACCCGATCTCGCCGACAAGGTGGCTCTGGCCGACAAGGTCGGCACCGCTGCGTCTTACGTCTCTACGGGCGACTGCGTGGCCGGTTTTGTCTACAGCTCCGATATCTTCCGCTACGACGGCATCGAGGAGGCCTTCGTGTGCCCCGAGGACTCGCACAAGACCATCGTGTATCCTGGCGCTGTCGCCGATAGCTCCGAGCACGCCGACGAGGCCAAGGCGTTCATCGACTTCTGCCTGACCAACAAGAAAGCCCAGAAGATTTGGGCTAAGTACGGCTTTGAGCTTTCCGCGTAGTTCGCAACATCGCTGCATAACGATATGCTTGAGGGCGGGCGTTCTCGCGATCGCCCGCCCTTTTGATTGAACCGGCGTGTCCGCGCGCCGTTGCCCTGTGTTTGAGGAGTCGCCCGTGCCAAGGAAAACGATTCGCCTGCTCGCCGTGCTGGCTGCGGTTCTGTGCGTGCTGACCGCACCGCCCGGGGTTGCTCGGGCCGAGGCACTCTTCACCACCGCCGATGGCTGCCAGGCGACCGAAGATTCCGCGCTTATCGATGGCGTCGGGTTTGGCCTCAACGCGTTTGAGCGCAATGCCAAGGGCACGGCCCGTTCGTTTGCGGGTCAGCCCGAGGGCTACCGTTTTCCTATCTACAAGAAGACGACCCTCGTGACGGTGACGACGCCTGAGAGCATCGTGGTCTGGCTCGACGCCCATGCCGCCAAAGACGCGGGGCTCGATATCTCAAAGGCAGATGACCAAAAGGCGCTCAAGAAGATGCTCGTGGGGCTCGACAAGTCGCACTCCATGGGTGGTGCGTTGCTGGAGGACTCTAATCTCGAATGGGTCTTTACCTCGGATAACGCGCTGGTGCAGAGCGATTACCGCTATCAGTTTAAGGTGAAGGGCGGCAACGGCGATTACTACACGGTAGTGAATGCCGCCGACGCCGCGAATGCCGAGCTAGATTTGGGTGACGGCGTCCTGTGGAGCGATAACGCCGCCCTCGTGCGGTATGCGGACGTGTCGACGACGGTGCCGCCGTCGCTGGCGGAGCGCGCCGCAGCCTTCTTGGGCGACATCGACTATCGCCCGTTTTGGGTGTCCATAAAAACGAGCGGCCTTGCCCTGCTGATCTCCTTTGCGCTGGGGCTGTTCGCCGCGTGGAAGACTATGGGTACCTCGAGTCGCATCAAGGGCCTGCTCGATTCGGTTTTTACGATTCCTATGGTGCTGCCGCCCACGGTCTGCGGCTTTCTGCTCCTCATGCTGTTTGGCCGCTCGACCGGGGTGGGCCAGTGGCTTATCGCGCACGGCATCTCGATCGTCTTTACGTGGCCGGCGGCGGTGATATCTGCCGTGGTGGTGTCGTTCCCGCTCGTCTATCGTACGGCACTCGGTGCCTTCGAGAGCCTCGACACGCAGATGCTCGATGCGGCGCGCACGCTGGGATGGTCCGAGCGTCGCATCTTTACCAAGCTCATGATGCCGCTCGGCTGGCCCTCCATCGCCGCCGGCACGGTGCTCGCCTTTGCCCGCGCAATGGGTGAGTTTGGCTGCACCCTGTTCTTTGCGGGCAACTACGCCGGTATTACGCAGACCATTCCCATCGCCATTTACTTTGAATGGATGGGCGGCAACACGTCGGTGGCGCTCTTTTGGGTCATCGTCGTAATCGTGTTTTGTTTCCTAGTCATCCTGTTCATCAATATGTACACCGCTCATTCGCAAAAGTATCGCGAGCGGGGCCTTTCCCGTGCGGAGCGCAAGCAGGCCAAAGATCTCGCCGGACGGGGCGATTCACTCGACCCGGCGGGCGGCGATGCCTTGCGTATCGATCGCGAGGCGCTGGTCGAGCTCATGCGCGATGACGCCGCTTTGCAGGGAGGTCGATAGGCCATGTCGCTCGTTCTGGACATCAAAAAGCACTATCCCGGGTTTACACTCGACATGCAGCTTGAGGCCGGCGAGGAGCGTGTGGCGCTGCTGGGCGCCTCGGGCTGCGGCAAGAGCTGTACGTTGCGCTGCATTGCCGGCGTGGAGACGCCCGACGAGGGCAAGATCGTCGTCAACGGTGTGACCTTTTTTGACTCGGCGGCGGGCATCAACCTGTCGCCTCAGGAGCGAAAATGTGCCCTGCTGTTCCAAAACTATCAGCTGTTTCCCAACATGACGGTGGCCGATAACGTATGTGCCGGCGTAAAGGACGCAGGCGACGCCGTGGCGCGCAAGCAACTTGCCGAGCGCTATCTGGGCATTTTCGGTCTGGCCGATTTTGCCGACCGCTATCCCGCACGCCTCTCGGGCGGTCAGCAGCAACGCGTGGCGCTCGCCCGCATGGTGGCGGCGCATCCGGGCGTTTTTATGTTCGACGAGCCCATGAGCGCGCTCGATTCTTATCTTAAGAGCGCCCTCGAGCAGAACATGCTCGACCTGTTTGACGTCTGTAACCGCACCGTGCTCTACGTGAGCCACGACATCGACGAAGCGTGCCGCCTCTGCCAGCGCATCTGCGTGATGCATAACGGGCATGTGGAGGAGATCGGCTCCGTCGAGGACGTGGTCCGCCGTCCGCAGACGCTGGCGGCACTGCGTCTGACGGGGTGTAAGAACACAAGCCGCGCACGAAAGATCGGGCCCGAGGAAGTTGAGGCGCTCGACTGGGGCATGACCTTTAACGTGGGTCGCGAGGTTCCCGATAATGTGGTGTACCTGGGCATTCGCGCAAGTTACTTCCATGTTGACAACCGTGCCGAGCGGGGCCGCAATAGCTATGATTTGCACGTGGCCCGTGTGAGCGATTCGCGCTTTGAGCGGCTGGTGCTGCTGGACGTACCGCGCGTCGATGCGCCAACGCGTCTGCAGTGGAAGGTCAACAAGGTGGGCATGCCTGTCGACGAGCTGCCACAAGCAGGCGAGACGCTGCGCATGCATTTTGATGCCAGTAGGATCCATTTGGTTTGTCGATAGCGCCGGGTAATGCCGTCGGGGATATAAGCCTCGGCGGCTTTGTTTTTGCCGTTCGCCGAATGAGGGATGACAAACTCTTATCAATCAAGCAATCAATTTATTAAACGACGGCACACGATGCTGTCGTACGACGATGCCGCGGGGGCTGCAAGCGTGGCTCTGTGCGGTACGTCCGACGAGGTGATTCCCGAGGCCGAGAAGGTGCTGCCGTCAAACCTCTGCCCGCTCATCAAGTCGACGTACGGCTTTGCCTACTCGCAAAAGTGCCCGTTTACGTACTTTAGCGACATGATCATCGGCGAGACCGCCTGCGACGGCAAGAAGAAGATGTACGAGCTGCTGGGGGAGCTTAAGCGCACGCACATTCTGCATCTTCCTCAGGGTCGCGACCGCGCCTACGAGCGTGAAGGCTGGTACGAGGAGTGCCGCCTGCTCAAGGAGGAGCTCGAGGGCTTCTACGGCGGCTAAGGCCGCTGTGGTCGATGGGGTGGATTCGGTGACGTGGACCTGCGTGCAGCCAACCGGGTTCTCCTCGGTCGATGCTTCCGAGCGGCTGCGCGAGGCACTGGCAGCGGCTGGCTATGACGTGGCTGCCGACCTGGCGCGTTCCGGCGAGCCCACCAAGATCAGCAGCATGTGCACGGTGTTTGCCGAGAGCGAGGTCATTAGCCTGATCGGCCGCGGCGAGCCGCGCGAGAACATTGCCCGCGGTGTGATCGAGAGCGTCGTGTCGCGTGTGGCGACCATGGCCTCGCAAGCCGCGGGCGCCCCGTACTATCTGACCGGTGGTCTGTGCGAAAACGCCTATGTCATCGAGCGTCTTGGCGCATTGGTGGGCTCGCCGGTCACTACCTCGCCCCAGGCCCGCTTTGCCGGTGCCATCGGCGCGGCCATTCGAGCCCAGGCGCTCGCGTAGGGGGCCGGTGCGATAAATTGCCCGCTCTCGGCGCCGTCATGCGTATACTGGGAGGAACTGATTGACCGATGAGAGGAGGTATCGATGGCTGACGATCTCATGAAGCTCACGCAGATGACTGCCGCGAGCGGTTGAGCCGCTAAGTTGGCTCCTGGAGCCCTCGCCCAGGTCCTGGGCGACTTACCCAATGTGCATAACGACAACCTGCTCGTGGGGTTCGATACCTCCGACGATGCGAGCGTCTTCCGCGTTGGCGATAACTTGGGCCTCGTGCAGTCCATCGACTTCTTCCCACCGATGGTCGACGACCCGTTCCTGTTTGGCCAGATCGCCGCGGCAAACTCGCTGTCGGACATATACGCCATGGGTGGACGGCCGAGCCATGCCATGAACCTGCTTTGCATACCCAGTTGCCTGGGCGTTGAGGTTGCCGGCCAGATTCTGGCGGGTGGCGCCGACAAGTGCGTCGAGGCCTGCTGTGCCATCGCGGGCGGCCACACCATCAACGACGACGAGCCCAAGTACGGCCTGTCCGTGAGTGGCTTTGTCGCGCTTGACCGTATGCTCGCCAACAGCGGCGCACGCGTGGGCGATGTTCTGCTGCTGACCAAGGCGATCGGCTCGGGCATCATCACTACGGCCATTAAGGGCGAGCTCATCGAACAGGACGAGGCCGCAGCCATGTTTGACTCGATGCGGACCCTCAACGAGGCTCCGATTCGTCTGGCCGAGGACCTCGAGCTTCATGGCTGCACCGACATCACGGGCTTTGGCCTGATCGGACATGCGTGCGAGATGGCCGAGGGCTCGGGCGTGCAGATTGAGCTTGTGTCGGGGGCGGTGCCGCTCTTTGACCAGGTGCTCGACATGGCACGCCTTGGCATTATCCCTGCCGGCGCCTACCGCAACCAGGACTTCTTTGGCCCGCGCGTGGCAGTCGACGATGGTCTGGAGCCGGGGATGCTCGACGCGCTGTACGATCCGCAGACCTCGGGCGGCCTGCTTATCGCGGCACCTGCTGCCGATGTGGATGAGCTTGCGCGCCGTCTGCATGCCGAGGGGCGCGTTGCCTCCGTCGTCGGCCGCGTGTGCGAGCCGGTGCCAGGTGGTTCTGCCGTCCTCGTTGTCCGCTAGCCCGCACGTTTATGTAACTGTTTACCGTTCTCTAGAACGGTTCTTTCGAAAGGAAAGGCTATGTCTACCAAGATTGAAGTCAACGCCATGGGCGATGCCTGCCCGCTGCCCGTCGTCAAGACGCTTAAGGCGCTCAAGCAACTCGATGGCGAGGGCGTTGTCGTGACCTCGGTCGATAACGAGACCGCCGTCAAGAACATCTCCAAGATGGCGCAGGAGAAGGGCTGCACGGCCTCGGTCGAGAAGGTTTCTGACGCCGAGTGGCACGTGACCGTGGCGACCGCCGGTGCCGTGGCCGTTGCGGACCCCGAGCAGGATGGCGCTGCCTTCTGTGATGCCAGCGCCGGCAAGGGCAAACTCGTCATTTCCGTCTACACCGACTGCATGGGCAGTGGCGACGACGAGCTGGGCCACAAGCTCATGAAGGCGTTTATCTTTGCCGTGACGCAGCAGGAGGAGCTGCCCGCGACCATGCTGTTCTACAACGGCGGCGCCAAGCTCACCGTCGAGGGCTCGCCGGTGCTCGATGACCTGAAGGGCCTGGCCGAGCAGGGCGTCGAGATTCTCACTTGCGGTACCTGCCTGGACCACTTTGGCATTAAAGACCAGCTTGCGGTGGGCGAGGTCACCAACATGTACGTGATCGTGGAGAAGATGGAGCAGGCCGTGCGCGTCGTGCGCCCGTAGCGTTTGGGCGGGATTGCCATGAGAGAAAAGCGCCCGGCGCTTGTCATCACGTTTCCCACCACGGCGGCCGCCATGGGGTGCGAGACCCTATGCATCGAGCGCGGCCTTCCCGGGCGCACGATTCCCGTGCCCGGGGAGGTCGCTGCCGGCTGCGGCTTGGCGTGGAAGGCGTTGCCTGCCGATGAGGAGCTGCTGCGCGCCGAGCTTGCCGCAGCCGGTGTTCCCACCGAGGGCTTTACGGTGATTGACATGTGGGAGGTCGTGCGATGATCTATCTGGATAACGCGGCGACGACCATGCATAAGCCGCAGGCGGTCATCGATGCCGTGACGCAGGCGATGTGCTCGCTCGGCAATGCCGGGCGCGGCGCCACGTCGGGTGCTCTCGATGCGGCTCGTACGATTCACGGTTGCCGTGCCAAGCTCGCGCGCCTTTTGGGTTGCCCGAGAGCGGACCATGTGTGCTTTACGCCCAACTCCACGGCTGCGCTCAACACCGCCATCTGTGGCGTGGTGCGCCCCGGCGACCGTGTGGTCACGACGGTGCTCGAGCACAACTCGGTGTTACGCCCGCTCAATCGCCTGTCGGCGGTACAGGGTGTGGCGGTTGAGCATGCGGGCTGCGACGCGAACGGCGTGCTCGACTACGACGAGCTCGAGCGGTTGGTGACGCCGGACACGCGTGCTGTGGTGGTGACGCACACCTCCAATGTGACCGGCAACGCGGTCGACATTGCGCGCGTAGCGGCCATGGCCCATGCGGCAGGTGCGTTGGTGATCGTCGATGCCTCGCAGTCTGCCGGCACGGCGCATATCGATATGCACGCCATGGGGCTCGACGTTGTGTGTTTTACCGGTCACAAGGGGCTTATGGGTCCGCAGGGGACCGGCGGCCTAGCCGTGGCGGAAGGCATTGACGTGGCACCGTGGGCCATGGGCGGCACGGGCGTTCACAGCTTCGATGCGCTGCAGCCGCTTGAGTGGCCCACGCGCCTGGAGGCCGGTACGCTCAACGGTCACGGTATCGCGGGCCTTTCTGCCGGCCTCGACTTTATCGAGGCCCAGGGTGGGGTCGAGGCGATTGCGGCGCATGAGCGCTCGCTTGCAGAGCGCTTCCTTGCCGGCGTGCGCGAAATCCCCGGCATTGCGCTCTACGGCGCCTTTGACCAGCCGATGCGCTCGGCGATCGTTTCGCTTAACGTGGGCGATATCGACTCTGCCCAGATCTCGGACGCGCTCATGCAAGGCTGGGGGATTGCGACGCGCCCCGGCGCCCATTGTGCCCCGCTCATGCACCGCGCGCTCGGGACTGAGCGTCAGGGTGTCGTTCGTTTCTCGTTTGGGTATTTCAACACGGACAGGGAAGTCGACACCGCGATTGACGCGCTCCGCGATTTGAGCTGCGATTAGACCAACCTTCTGTGCCCTTAGATAAACCGTTTGCGCAACCTTCCCGCATTGTCGCTTATACAGGGTATTGTGAGATGATGGCCCGCACTGGGTCCTCGGTATCTTTGCGAATTGCGGGAAGGTTCCTATGAACAGGATCACTGCTGCCCTCTATAGGTTTTTGGTCGTCTATCTTTCGGTCGCGATGGTCGTGACCTCGATACCCCTTGCGCCCAGCACAGCCTATGCCGATGATGCTGGGGCGGTCGCCGTCGAAAACGAGGCCCAAGAGACCGACTCGGGCTCTGACGCTGATGCCGATGCGGTCGATAACGCGTCGTCTTTGGGCGAGGGCGGCTCATCCACAACTTCCGACCAAACGAATAACGCTCTGGACGAATCGTCCAGCTCGGATACCAGCACTTCCACGTCGAGCCTGGCCCAAGATCTTTCGAGCTCCGCGACCAACTCCGATGCAGCAAAGACCTCGCCTGCAACGGCGGAACCCTCGTCCGATGACAGCGAAGTCGATCCCCTCGTGTATGAGGACCCAACGGTCTATGAGTATGCCAAGCTTATGCCGAACGGCTATGTGTATCCGTGTGATGCTGGCGGAAGCGTTACGGTAGAGATTGATGAAAACGACCCGAATGAGAACTCTGTCGATGGTCAATTGGTGACCAACCTGATCGTTGATTACGGAGTGGATGGGGTCCCCGGATATATTTGTGAGTACTCCTCCAATCTGCGCTCGGTACGTTTTGAGAACAGCTCTATTTCTTCAATTGGATTACACGCCTTTTCTGGCTGCTCGAATCTCGCCAATATCAGCTTTTCCGGTATGACCATTGGGGGCATCGGAACAGAAGCGTTTTCTGGGTGCGGATCGCTTACGAGTCTGAACATTAATGACGTTGCTACCATCGGCTCTATGGACGATGCCGCGTTTGCCTGGAGCGGGCTGCGGTCTACGGGGCTCGACAAGGTCGTTGGTCTCAGTTCGATTCCTGAGAACGCTTATAATGGCTGCAGCGCTCTGACCGATACCGGTCTGGGAGGGAACACATCTATCACATCAATCGGCGTTAATGCGTTCAAAAACTGCTCTCGCCTTGCGACGACGGGGCTCGAGAACAATACGACGATCAAGACGCTTCGCGAAGGCTGTTTCTCCGGGACCAATATGAGCGGCGGGCTGACGCTGCCCCTTTATTCCAAGATCGAGGAACTGCCGAGCCGTGCGTTCTATGGCTCTAAGCTTGAAACTGTGTACTTTGGATGCGACCATGTGGTGCTCATTAATTCCACCACGTTCCCCAAGCAAAACATGACCGTCATGGTCCCTGCCAAGATGGTTTCGCAATACGCAAGCGGTCGCCCCAACGAGGTTTGGGAGAGTTGCAATGGCAGCCTGCCCGTCCCCGTGGGCAAGATGCTTCAAAAGATTAAGGTCTCGCGTGATCCCGACAAGATGGCCTATCAGCAGGGTGACACCATTTCGCTCGAGGGCATGAGCGTCACGTTTCAATACCCTCATTCGACGATGGATAGCGACTACGAAGCGCTCATAAAGGACGAACTCGGCGAATACCTTACGGCGACCCCCTGTGATGGTGATGTCTTCGACGAGTCGATGGACGGAGAACCTATACAGCTCGTGTACGACGATGGCTACACGCGCCTTGTCGCGTACAGCAAGGGCAACCTGCAGCAGGCGGCCTACGAGTATGCCAAGTTCATGCCGAACTACTACCTGTATCCGTGCGACGCAAACGGAAATCTTACGGTAGAAATCGATGAAAACAACCCGCGCGAGAACTCCGTCGACGGTCGAATGGTAACGAATCTGATTGTCGATTACGGGGTTGATGAAGTCGACGCACAGCTCTGCGCCGACTCTACCAATCTGCGCTCAGTGCGCTTTGAGAACAGTTCCATTTCCAAAATCGGACTACACGCCTTCTATAACTGCCCGAATCTCACCGATATCAGCCTTTCCGGCATGACCATCGGTACCATCGGGAAAGAGGCATTCTATGGCTGCAAGTCGCTTACGAGTTTGAACATCAACGAGGTTGCCGCCATTGGCTCTATGGGCGACGCCGCGTTTGCCGAGAGTGGGCTGGTGTCCACGGGGCTCGACAAGGTTGTCGGCCTCACATCGATTCCCGACAGAGCCTACGAAGGCTGCAGAGCTCTGACCGATACCGGCCTGGACAAGAATACCTCCATTACATCGATTGGCGTTTGCGCGTTTAGGTTCTGCTCGAACCTTGCTACCACGGGGCTCGAGAGCAACACAACGGTCGAAACGCTTGGTCACACCTGCTTCTACGGCACCGACTTGAGCGGCGGGCTGACACTGCCATATAACTCCAAGATCGAGGAGTTGCCGAAAAAGGCGTTTGGCAGTACCAATCTCGAGACCGTGTTCTTTGGGTGCAACAATGCGGTGCTCATTAACACCGACACGTTCCCCAAATACAACATGACCGTCATGGTCCCCGCCAAGATGATTCCGAAGTATGCTAACGGGCATCCCAAAGCTGTTTGGGAGAGGTGCAACGGCTGCCTGCCCGTCCCGGTGGGCAAGGTGCTCGAGAACGTTGAGATTTCATGCGACCCCAACAACATGACCTATGAGACGGGGGAGACCATTTCGCTCGAGGGCATGAACGTCGAGCTCGATTACCCGCATTCGGTATCGATTTGGGACTACGAGGCCCTCATACAGGAAGAGCTCGGCGAGTACCTTACGGCCACCCCCTGCGATGGTGATGTCTTCGATGAGTCGATGGACGGACAGCCCGTAAAGCTCGTGTATGACGACGGCTATTCGCATTTCGAAACCCAAACCAAGGGCACGCTACAGCTTAAGAAACCCACGCCGACATCGTTCCAGATTTCCTATGCCCAAACGATTGATAAGGGCGAACACAAGCTGATGGATGGCGTTGAGCTTCCCGATGTTTCCGGCACGATGACGATCGACGCAGGTGCCGAAGTCGCGCTCGATGCCGGTACTTTGGGGATGCTCAACGACAACATCACGTTTAAGGGCTGGTATGACACCGAGTCCGGCAAGTACATCTCCAAGGAGCCGGTCTACACGTTTACGCCAGATAAGGACCTGTCCTTGGAGGCTCGCTTTAAGCTCAAGGACTATGCGGTGTACGTCAACGATGCGCAGGCGACCGACTCGTCGCAGGACTTTGCGCACCTGAGTGTTACCGCTCAAAACTGCTATCGCAATGCCGGCGAGACGGTTGAGGTTTCCGCTGTCACGGATAACGCGCTGTTCCTGGGCTGGTATCTGGGCGAGGGCGATGATGCGTACGCCGTGAGCGATCAGCTTGACTTTACCTATACGGTGGACAAGGCGGACGCGATTGTGTCCGAGGACAAGACTGACGCTAGGATCGAGATCACTCCGCGCTACTGCGCTCCGCAGGCGAGCGTTGTGCTGGGTGTGGACGGGGTCGATGAGAACGGGCAGCCGCTCGGACAGTTCCTCTCTACCGGTCTGTACGGTATCGGGTCTCGCGTAACGGTCGTGGCGGTGCCAATGCCTGGCTATGTGTTTGACTACGCGACCGATGCCCTCGGCAACGTTGTCTTTACCGGCGACGATGGTCCGTCCTACACGTTTGTGCTCGAGGGAGATGTGCAGTACACCGCGCATTTCCGCGCTGCGACTGACCCCGACGAGTCACTCGCAGCGCTTAAGGCTGCACTCATCGCCGCGATTACGGCTGCGGCCGTCCTCGCTACCATGTATGGGCTGGGCGAGATCGTCGACCCCATCGCGGCCGATGCGGTGATCGAGATCGGTATGGCCGACAACATTGAGGATGTTGCCGCCGTCGGCACGAAGGTGCTCAAGGAGATTAAGGACATCATCGACGACCACAAGAAGCCCAAGCCTCATGGCGACCATAAGATCGAAATAATTGCCACCGCGCAGCCCGAGGTGGGCGGCGTCGTTACCGGAGGCGGTATCCACTATGAGGGGACGGTCGCCACGCTGGAGGCTGTCGCCAATCCCGGCTATCGCTTCGTGTGTTGGAAAGAGAACGGTGTCGAGGTCTCGACATCACCTCTCAAGACGATGACGATCACGGACCTGACGCCCGAGGTCGTAAAAATGACGGCCGTTTTCGAGAAAAAAGTTGAGATTACGGCGGTTGCCGAAGCCGATGGCATTCAGGCCGATTTTTCGACAGGCTGCACCGCAAGCCCCGTAAAGCAGAGCATTACGCGTGGCGATCAGGCTATGGTCACCGCGAGCGAGGGTCCCGACTATGCCTTTGTGGGATGGTTTGAGGACGGCATCGAGGTCTCGCCCGAGCGTACGTATATCTTCAAGGCCGAGGTCGACCGCCATCTGGTTGCACGCTTCCGCAAGGCGGATAAGACAATCCTGGTGAATACCGATCCCTTCGATAGCGCCGAGGTGCTGTGCGATGGCGTGCCGGTCGTGGATGGCAAGGTTCGCGCGAAGGATGGGGACATTCTCACGTTTACGATGCGGCCCAAGGTGCGCCCCGACAATCCGGAAAAAACGTATCGGTTTGTGGAGTGGCGCGAAACCGATGCGCAGGGCATCACGATTGCCAACAAGCAGGAAGTTTGCGAATACCGCGTTAACGGGAATGCCCGGATCGAGGCTGTAATGGACGGCAGGGATGCGCATATCGTGCGTGCCGAGGCCGACCCGCTCGAGGGCGGCACCGTTACACTGAAGCGCGGCGAGACTGCCGGCATGGTGCTCGAGGTTCCCGAAGGGCAGCGCGTGACCGCGGAGGCCACCCCATCCGAGGGTTATATCTTTGACGGTTGGTATCTGAGCAATGGTGGCTCGGATACTACGTCGACGCTGGTGTCGAGCGAGCGTTCCTATACCTTTGAGCCCATTACCGACTGCGTGCTCCAGGCGAAGTTTACGCGTGCCTGCAAGGTAGACGTGGTCGTTGAGCCGGCCGCGGCCATGGCGGGCAAATATTTAGTGCACGGCGAGGGCTACTGCATGAAGGGCGAGCCTGCCATGCTGAGCATAGAGCTCACGGCCGAGGCGAGCAAACAATTTACCTTTAAGGGCTGGTACGACGCCAAGACGGACCTGCTTTTGGGCACCGACCCCAGCTACCTCGAGTTCTATCCCGAGGACGTGGAATGCACCGTGCGCGCGGTGTTTGAGGAAAATACCTATACCGTAACGGCGAAGGCCAAGAAGACCTTTATGGAGCGCGGTGCGGTTGAGATTGAGGGGCACCCGGGGGCATCTTCGGTTACCTGCGGATATGGCGACACGGTGATGCTCAAGGCAAAGGCCAATGACGGCTACCGCTTTGACCATTGGAAGGATGACTCCGGTAAGGAGTACGACACCGCCGAGCTGGTCGTTAAGGTTACCAAGAGCGACACCTATACCGCGATCTTTACCGACTCAAAACCCGAGGTCATGGTCACGGCTGATTCGTGGCTCGGCGGTACCGTGACGTGCAACGGGACTGTGGTGAAGCCCACGACTGATAAGTTCAAATTAGGTGAGACCCTTCATCTGACGGCCAAGGCCCATCCTGGCTTTTTGTTCTGGGGTTGGTACGTCAATGGCCGCCTGAAGAGCCTTAAGCATGAGACCTCGTTGGTTGCGAAGGCTCGCGGTAAAACCGGGCACTGCGTTATTACCGCGGCCTTTGTGCCTATCGATACCGTTTGCGTACCCCTCGCCGATCCTGCGGAAGGTGGCACCGTCAAGGCGAGCCGCGTCCTTGCCGACCGCGGCGCTGAGATTGCCCTGAAGGCGACGCCCAACCCCGGTTACGTCTTTACTGGTTGGTATACGGCCGACGGCACGTTTGAGTCTGCCGATGCGGAGTTCACCTGCCACCAGGAGCGCAGCCATGTGCACATCGCTCGCTTTATGGCAAAAAGCTATGAAGTCGACGCCACGGCGGTAGTCGATTCCGGCACCGGTTCGCTGGTCGAATCGAGCGTCGCCGGCTGGGTCGAGGGCACAGGTACCGTTGAGGCGGGGCATGCCGCCACGCTGACCGCGCATGCGCTTTCGGGCTATGCGTTTGAGTATTGGGCCGATGCCTCGGGAGCCGTGGTAAGCCGTGACAGAACCTATCACGTGGTGCCGACGTCTGACACGATGCTCCAGGCCGTGTTCTCGGCAAAGCAATGTACGGTGGACGTCTCGTGCGAGGAGAGTATGGGCACGGTCGAGGGCGCGGGGACGTATGCCGCCGGACAAGTCGCAACCGTGCGTGCGGTCGCCGCCGAGGATACGGCTTTTGTGGGCTGGCTCCGTAACGGCACGTGCGTGAGCTCCAAGAAAACCTATCGATTTACCGTGCGTGAGGATACGTCGCTCTATGCCCTCTTTGCGTCGGGTTCGTATGTCGTGCATACCGTTGCTTCGCCTGGCGAGGGCGGAGCCGTGAGCGGCTTTGGTGGCTATGAGGCCGGCGACCGCGCAACGCTTCGTGCGACTGCAAACACCGGGTATTCGTTTGCGGGTTGGACGGACGACAAGGGCGGGACAGTCAGCGAGAACACCGACTATACCGTTAAGGTCACGGACGACGCTACCTACACGGCGACCTTTGCGCCTAAGTCCTATCAGGTCGTTTTGAGCGCGAGTGACGATAGCGTTAGCACTCTGAGCGGCGAGGGCTCCTATCAATTCGGTGATACGGTCGAACTCAACGCTACACCTATGGGTACCAAGCGATTTGCCGGTTGGTATGTCTTGGATGCCGAGGGCAACAAGTCGCTGCTGAGCTGCGACGCCCATTGCTGGGTTAAGCTCGACAAGGATATGGTCGAGGGGCTCGAGGACGATACGTTGGAGCTCCAGGCCGTGTTTGCCGATCCGTACGAGGTGACCGTTACGGGCGAGGTCGTGGTGAAGGACAAGGCTTCGAACAGGGGCTGCCGCGTTACGGGCAGCGGTAGCTTTGCCGTGGGCAATCATGTGGAGCTGACTGCTGTTGCCGGTATGGGCTATCGCTTTGTGGGCTGGAGCACCGATAAGGAGGGCACCTCGATTGTCGAGACCGCGACGACCCTCGATGTGACCGCCATGCAAGACATAACGTACTACGCACAGTTCGAATCCGATGGACAGGTGACCATTACCGTCACCGGCTCGTCCATCTTCCGCGGTACGGCCCTTCTGGTTGACGGCATTCCTGCCGGTAGCAGGTCGTACGACAGGGGCGACATGTTTATGGCGATTGCGATTCCGTGGAAGAAGTACCACTTCTCGCATTGGGTCGACGATGCGGGTGTCACGGTGAGCTACAGCGCATTCTATATCGGTACCGCAAAGGAGAATAGGCAGCTTACGGCCGTGTTCTATGAGACGGGTTGCGATGTCCAGGTCGCTACGTATCCCAAGGGCGCGGGCTTTAGCATGGTTGCGCTTGGTACCGGCGGCTCCTACAACTCCGCGGCGATTATGTTTACCGTGCCGCACGAGGGTTGGAAGTTTAAATGCTGGGTCGACGAGAACGGCATGCCTGTGGGCGCCACTCCGGTGATCAACCGCGTAGTGTTTGGCAACCGTACTTTTACGGCCGTTTATGAGCGGGCGTCGATGACGGTTACGGCGGTGGATTCGCGTCAGGGCGGACACGTCGATGGTTCCTCCGAGGACGAATCTCTGGGCTATGCCGTGACCAACGAAGTCGAGAACGGTGAGTCCGCGACCCTGACTGCCGTTCCCGATGCGGGCTATGTGTTTGATGGGTGGTATGCACGCAATGATGATGGGTCGTTGGGCGATGAGCCGCTGAGCACGGATGCTACCTGGACGTTTGTCCCCGAGGACAACATGACCGTTGAGGCGCGCTTTGCGGAGGCGCCTAAGTACAAGGTGACGGCCCGAGCGGTCAACGGATCGGTTGATCCGGAGTCTGCTTTGGTCGCTACGGATGGCAAGGCGACGCTTTCGGCGACGCCCGATGAGGGCTGCTACCTGACGCGCGTGACTGTTGCCGAAGAAGCGGGTGATGAAGGTTCGGCTGGCAATGCCTATGACCTTGATATTTCTGACTATAAGGGTGGGGCGTACGAGGTCACACTGAGTGGCGTGAGTGCTCCGCAAAAGGTCACGTTTGAATTCGCGAAGGCTGCGGCTCCGGAGGTGCTCGCTCAGCCGCAGGATGCGAGTGCTTACGAGGGCGATCCGGTTGAGCTTTCGGTCACCGCCGAGGCGGGGCGCAATGTTCGCGTCCATGCGGCCGTGTCATCTGGATCCGTTGCAGACGTCAAGCTGAGCTACCAGTGGTATCGCATGTCTGACGATGGTGGCAAGGTAGAGCCGCTAAAGGGCCAGACGGGGGAGACGCTTTCGATCGCCCAGCTCGACAGCGACGGCGAGGGCGAGTACTTCTGCCGCATTACGCAGAGCTACCTGGGCACGGTGACAAAGACGGATACCGAACATGCGAAGGTATCCATCGTGCCCCGAGAAACGCTTGTGTTTAACGGGCGTGTGCTGCCGGTGGCGACCGCTCACGATGAATACCGTGCCCAGATTGCCGGCGCTACGGGCGGCAAGGCGCCGTATGCGTATAACTTGGGTGATGTTGCGGTTCCTGAGGGCATGCAGCTGACGCTGGCAGATGACGGATCGGGCGCCTTGGTGCTCTCGGGCGTGCCTGCGGCTACGGGTGTGCATAGCTTCAAGATTAGGTGTACCGATGACCTGGGTAATAAGCGCGTAGCGCATTTTGTGCTGCTCGTGAAGGCGAAGAAAGCCCCACTTGCATTTGAGGGCCAGACCTTTACCTACAATGCGACGGCGCAGGCCCCGGAGCTTTCGGGCGTGCCCGAGGGTTGCGAGGACGATGTCGAACTAACGTATGTTGGCACGGACGACACACATTACTCGTCGGATCAGGCGCCGGTGGATGCCGGCACGTATCGTGCGGTGGCGACGCTCGAAGCCAACGGATATGTCGGTAATGCCTCCTGTGACTTTACGATCGAGAAGGCCCCGGTCGATATTTCGATCGAGACGTCTGATGTGACATACGATGGCGCACGACACGGTGCGGCGGTTGCGGTTGCCGGCCTTGATGCGTCTGCCTATTCCGTTGCCTATCGCGGTATAGATGGAACGTCCTATGGTCCGACGGCGCTGGAGCCGTGCGACAGTGGCAACTACCGCGTCACGGTTAAGGTGACTGACACCAACTATCAGGGTAAAAAGTCCGCCGAGTTCTCGATTGCAAAGGCAAGCCAGGTCATTACGGGCACGACGAGCTATTCGGGTGTGTACGGTGGAGACCCCATTGTGTTTAACAACGTTGCCCAGACTCCCGTGAGCTTTGAGCTGGTTGATTCCGATGACGATGCGAGCCCGGTTTCGATTAAGGGACGCTGCGCGACGGTGAAGGCCGCCGGTACGGCGCGTGTTGTCGCCCGTGCCGCTGCCTCGCGTAACTATCTTGCCGCCGAAGACGTTGAACTGACGGTTACTGTTGCGCCGGCTCAGCTGCTGGTGAAGGTCGACGATGCTGAGCGCTTTGAGGGTCAGAAGAACCCCGAGTTTACCTCCAGCTTGGTGAGTCGTTGCGACACGTCGGACGTAAAGGTTACGTACTTCTGCTCGGCGAATGAGAAATCGCCGGCGGGTGAATACCAGATCGACGCGGCGGTCGCCGATCCGAACTTTGATGTCGCGGTCGACCCCGGCACGCTGACGGTCAAGAAGAAGCCCGAGCACTACAAGGTGACGGCGAAGGCGGTCAACGGTTCGGTCGACAATGCTTCGGTTTCGGTTGTTGAGGGCGGGGAAGCGATCCTCTCGGCAACGCCCGACGAGGGCTGCTACCTCGAGTGCGCGACGGTCGCGCAGGCAGGCTCGGATGCGACCGTTGACCTCGACATTTCTGATTACAAGGGCGGGGCGTACGAGGTCACGCTGAGCGATGTCACCGCATCGCAGGAGGTCACGTTCGAGTTCGCGAAGGCGGACGCTCCGCGTGTGGTCGCGCAGCCGCAGGACGTGAGCGTCCATGAAGGCGATTCGGCTGTGCTCTCGGTTGCGGCCGAGGCAGGCAAAAACGTCGCTGACCACGCTGCCTCGTCCACGGGTTGCGCTGCCGAGGTCGAGCTTTCCTACCAGTGGTTCCGCATGGTGAATGGCAAGGCCGTGGCGCTCGAGGGCGAGACGGGGGAGACGCTCTCACTCGCGGACCTCGATGACGAGCAGGCCGGCGAGTATTTCTGCCGCGTCACTCAGCGCTACCTTGGTACTGAGAAGCAGACGGACAGTGATTGTGCCTCCGTCTCCATCGTGCCGTGGGACACCCTTGTATTTAACGGCGACCTGCTGCCGGCAGCGAGCGCCCACAGCACGTACCTCGCAACGATTGCCGGGGCCGCGGGCGGCAAGGCTCCGTACGAGTACGCATGGGATGAGGCGAAGCTCCCCGACGGGCTCAAGCTCTCCCGTACTTCGAGCGGCCTGACGCTCTCTGGCGTTCCGTCCAAGACGGGCGTTTCCACCTTCGACATCACGTGCACGGATGCACGTGGCGAGGCCGTGACTGCCCACTTTGCGATCGTTGTTCAGGCAAAGCGCGTAAAGCTCGCGTTTGCGGATAGCGACTTTACCTATAGCGGCATGCCGCAGACCCCCGAAGTTTTCGGTGCTCCTAAGGTTTGCAAGGGCGACCTTAAGGTCTGGTACTACGGATGTGGAAGTACGCAATATTCCTCGAGTGAGGCCCCGACCGATGCCGGTACGTATCGCGCTGTCGCCATGCTGCGCAGCCACGGCTACATCGGTGCCGCTGCCTGCCAGTTCGAGATCGCACCGGCAAAGCTCAAGGTGAGGGTTGACGACGCCGAGCGCTTCGAGGGAGAGGCGAACCCAGCGTTTTCCTCGAGCCTGGAGAGTGCGGTTGACACTTCGGGTGTGAAGGTCGAGTACTCCTGCGTTGCCGATGGGAGCTCTCCTGCTGGCGAGTACCAGATCGGCGCGACGGTCACCGACCCGAACTTCGATGTCGAGGTCGTGCCCGGAACGCTGACGGTTAAAAAGAAGCAGGAGCCCGTCGATCCCGGCCCGGTGGTTCCGGACCCGGACAATCCGGACCCGGATAACCCTGAGCCGGACAATCCAGATAACCCTGACCCGGACAACCCGGATCCCGATCAGCCTGGTCCTGGTCCCAACCCCGACCCGGATAATCCGGATCCCGATCAGCCTGATCCGGGCCCCAAGCCGGATCCCGATAATCCCGGCCCTGATAACCCCGAGCCCGATAACCCGGACAAGCCCGAGCGCTTTGAGGTGACGGCAGAGGCGGTCAACGGTTCGGTCGACAACGCTTCCGTCACCGTTGATGCCGGCGGCGACGTGACGCTCTCGGCGACGCCTGACGAGGGCTACTACCTCGAGCGGGTGACGGTCACGGAAGCCGACTCGGACAAGGCCATCGATCTTGATATCTCCGACTATGAGGGCGGAGCGTACGAGGTCACGCTGAGTGGCGTCACCGCGTCGCAGGAGGTCACGTTCGAGTTCGCGAAGGCGGACGCTCCGCGTGTGGTCGCGCAGCCGCAGGACGTGAGCGTCCATGAAGGCGATTCGGCTGTGCTCTCGGTTGCGGCCGAGGCAGGCAAAAACGTCGCTGACCACGCTGCCTCGTCCACGGGTTGCGCTGCCGAGGTCGAGCTTTCCTACCAGTGGTTCCGCATGGTGAATGGCAAGGCCGTGGCGCTCGAGGGCGAGACGGGGGAGACGCTCTCACTCGCGGACCTCGATGACGAGCAGGCCGGCGAGTATTTCTGCCGCGTCACTCAGCGCTACCTTGGTACTGAGAAGCAGACGGACAGTGATTGTGCCTCCGTCTCCATCGTGCCGTGGGACACCCTTGTATTTAACGGCGACCTGCTGCCGGCAGCGAGCGCCCACAGCACGTACCTCGCAACGATTGCCGGGGCCGCGGGCGGCAAGGCTCCGTACGAGTACGCATGGGATGAGGCGAAGCTCCCCGACGGGCTCAAGCTCTCCCGTACTTCGAGCGGCCTGACGCTCTCTGGCGTTCCGTCCAAGACGGGCGTTTCCACCTTCGACATCACGTGCACGGATGCACGTGGCGAGGCCGTGACTGCCCACTTTGCGATCGTTGTTCAGGCAAAGCGCGTAAAGCTCGCGTTTGCGGATAGCGACTTTACCTATAGCGGCATGCCGCAGACCCCCGAAGTTTTCGGTGCTCCTAAGGTTTGCAAGGGCGACCTTAAGGTCTGGTACTACGGATGTGGAAGTACGCAATATTCCTCGAGTGAGGCCCCGACCGATGCCGGTACGTATCGCGCTGTCGCCATGCTGCGCAGCCACGGCTACATCGGTGCCGCTGCCTGCCAGTTCGAGATCGCACCGGCAAAGCTCAAGGTGAGGGTTGACGACGCCGAGCGCTTCGAGGGAGAGGCGAACCCAGCGTTTTCCTCGAGCCTGGAGAGTGCGGTTGACACTTCGGGTGTGAAGGTCGAGTACTCCTGCGTTGCCGATGGGAGCTCTCCTGCTGGCGAGTACCAGATCGGCGCGACGGTCACCGACCCGAACTTCGATGTCGAGGTCGTGCCCGGAACGCTGACGGTTAAAAAGAAGCAGGAGCCCGTCGATCCCGGCCCGGTGGTTCCGGACCCGGACAATCCGGACCCGGATAACCCTGAGCCGGACAATCCAGATAACCCTGACCCGGACAACCCGGATCCCGATCAGCCTGGTCCTGGTCCCAACCCCGACCCGGATAATCCGGATCCCGATCAGCCTGATCCGGGCCCCAAGCCGGATCCCGATAATCCCGGCCCTGATAACCCCGAGCCCGATAACCCGGACAAGCCCGAGCGCTTTGAGGTGACGGCAGAGGCGGTCAACGGTTCGGTCGACAACGCTTCCGTCACCGTTGATGCCGGCGGCGACGTGACGCTCTCGGCGACGCCTGACGAGGGCTACTACCTCGAGCGGGTGACGGTCACGGAAGCCGACTCGGACAAGGCCATCGATCTTGATATCTCCGACTATGAGGGCGGAGCGTACGAGGTCACGCTGAGTGGCGTCACCGCGTCGCACGAGATTACGTTCGAGTTCGCGAAAGCGGACGCTCCGAAGGTGATTGCACAGCCACAGGATGCGAGTGCCCACGAGGACGATGCTGTTGTGCTCTCGGTTGCTGCCGAGGCGGGCAAGGGCGTCCTCGACCACGCGTCCTCGTCCACGGGTTCTGCTGCCGAGATTGAGCTTTCCTATCAGTGGTTCCACATGGTGGGCGGCGAGGCTGTGGCGCTTGAGGGCGAGACGGAGGAGACGCTCCTCATCGAGGGCCTCGATGAGGATTGCGCCGGCGAGTATTCCTGCCGCGTCACTCAGCGATATCTTCGTACCGAGACACAGGTGGACAGCGATCGCGCCGTCGTTTCCGTTGTGCCCCGGGATGCCCTCGTGTTCAACGGCGGTCTGCTGCCGGTCGCACGTGCGCATAACACGTATCGCGCGACGATTTTGGGTGCCGCGGGTGGCGAAGCTCCGTATGAGTACACGTGGGACGACGCTAAGCTCCCAGACGGATTTAAGCTCATCCGCACGGCGGGCGGTCTGACGCTCTCGGGCACCTCGTCCAAGGCCGGAGTGTCTACCTTTGACGTCACGTGCAAGGATGCTCATGGCAAGACCGCGACCGCGCACTTCGTTCTGGTCGTTCAGGCGAAGCGGGTCGAGCTCGCATTTGCAGGCGGCGACTTCGTCTATAGTGGTGACGCCCAGGCGCCCGAGGTCACGGGGGTTCCCAGGGCCTGCGAAGGTGACTTGAGGATCAGGTATTACGGGACGGGCGGCACACACTATTCGTCGAGTGAGGCCCCGACCGATGCGGGCACGTATCGCGCCGTTGCCACGCTGCGAAGCAACGGGTATATCGGCGCCGCCTCGCGCAACTTCAAGATTGCGCCGGCGAAGCTTAAGGTAAAGGTCGACGATGCTGAACGCTTCGAGGGAGAGGCGAACCCCGCGTTTACCTCGAGCCTAAAGAGCTCGGCCAATACCTCGGGCGTGAAGGTCGAGTACTCCTGCGTCGCCGATGAGAGTTCCCCGGCGGGCGAGTACCAGATCGAGGCGACGGTCACCGACCCGAACTTCGATGTCATGGTTGAGCCCGGTACGCTGACGGTGAAGAAGAAGCAGGAGCCTGTCGACCCGGACCCGGTGGTTCCCGATCCGGGCAAGCCCGACCCGGACCAGCCGGACAAGCCCGAGCCTGACCAGCCTGACCAGCCGGACCCGGGCAAGCCTGAGCCCGATAAACCGGAGCCTGATCAGCCGGACAAGCCGGACCCGGAAAACCCGGATAAGCCCGAGCCTGACAACCCGAGTAAGCCGGAGCCGGAAAAGCCCGGAACGCCCGATTCCGACCAGCCGGATTCAAAGGATCCGACAAAACCCGGTAGCTCGGATGACTCCGCAGTCGATAAGGCAAAGGCATCGGGCGCGGAAAACTCCGGTAAGAAGGAGTCTTCCAAGTCGAGTGCTCAGCAGCTCGCCGATACGGGCGATCGCACGCCGTTGGCTGTCGCTGTGGCCGCGGGTGCTGTTGCGCTTGTCGCACTGGGGCTCGAGCTGCTGCGTCGCCGTCGCTCTGACGCGTAGCGGATCTAAAGAGGCAACCAGATTGATGCTTTGCATCATCTGACCTGCTCAAACGTTTATACTTGCGGGACGGGTCTTTTGCCCGTCCCGTTTTTGTTTCGACCCGAAAGGTGGTCCCATGGCCTCATCCGCCCCGCGCGGCCTGCGCTCCGACCATGTCGTTACCGTCGGCATCGCCCTGTTCTCGATGCTCTTTGGCGCCGGCAACCTCATTATTCCGCCGCTGTTGGCGCTGCAGGCAGGCTCTGCCACGCCGCTCGCCATGCTCGGCTTTCTCATCGCCGCCATCGGCCTGCCCGTCATGGGCTTTATCGCCGTGGCGCTTGCCGGAACGGCGCGCGAGCTTGCCGGCCGTGTGCATCCTAAGTTTGGCGAATTCTTCGTTGCGGCGGTGTATCTAGCCATCGGCCCGTGCCTGGCCATTCCGCGCACGAGCTCCACGGCCTTCGAGATGCTGGTGCCGCTGCTGCCCGAGGGCGTCTCGCTCGGCACGGCACGTCTGGTGTTTGCCGTTGGCTTCTTCGTCGTCGCGTTTGTGCTCACGCTGCGTCCGGGCGTTATCACGCGCGTGCTCGGCCGCATTACGGGCCCCGCGCTCATTGCGCTCATCGTGCTGGTCGTGGGTGCCGCCGTGGTCTCGCCGTTGGGTCCCGCTGGCGCGCCGCAGGCTCCCTACGATGCGGGCGCTGCCGTGCAGGGCTTTCTGACCGGCTACCAGACCATGGACCTGCTTGCGTCGCTCGCCTTTGGCATCATCATCGCCGAGACCATCCACGAGCTGGGCGTGAACGATGACAAGCGCGTGGCCTTCGAGATCTCGCGTTCTGGTGTGATCGCCGGCGTGCTCATGGCCATCATCTACTGCGGCCTGGCGCTTGCCGGCATGCAGCTCGGCACGGTTTTGCCCGACGCCACCAACGGCGCCGCCATCCTTGCCCGCTCTGCCTCCATGCACTTTGGCCTTGCCGGCACGGTCGTGGTCTTTGCGATCTTTTTCCTCGCCTGCATGAACGTGTGCATCGGCCTCATCAGCTGCTGCTCGCGCTACTTCTGCGAGACGTATGTGGTCGAAGGGGGAGCGGAGGCTTCCGAGGAGGCTATGCGCCGTCCCTTTGCGGTTCTCGCCTTTGTGTTCGCGGCGTTTTCTTGCGTGCTCTCCAACGTGGGCCTCGACGCGATCCTCATGTTCTCGGTGCCCATGCTCAACGCCTTGTATCCCGTTGCCATCGTGCTGGTGCTTATGGGCCTGGTGCACGGTTTTTGCGATGCGCATCCGCGGGTGTGGGTTTGGGTCGGCGGCGTCGTCGCGGTGCAGAGCGTGATCACCTCGGTCCGCGACGCGTTCTTTGCGGGCGCGTGGCTGCCGTTCGATGCGCTGCCGCTGGCAGATATCGGCGCTGCGTGGGCGCCGGTCGCTGTGGTGGCGTTTGTGATTGGCCTGTTCCATAGCCAGTTTGTCACACATTCGAGGAGCTAGGGTATCGTCGCTTGCACAGGAGAGAAGTCTCCCCTATAATTTCCTTCGCTTTGGGACACGCAAGGTTTAGACCTTAGCTGCTCAACACCTTCGGGACGTGGCGCAGTTTGGTAGCGCGCCTGCTTTGGGAGCAGGATGTCGCAGGTTCAAATCCTGTCGTCCCGACCATATCTTGCGGGCGTAGTTCAATGGTAGAACCCCAGCCTTCCAAGCTGATGACGCGGGTTCGATTCCCGTCGCCCGCTCCAAGTAACATAATCGCAGGTCAAAATACTTATTTGGCTTGCGATTTTTTATGCCGAAATTAGCTCATGACACACGCCCATGACACAGATATGACACAGATTGGGGTCGTTAGGCGGTCGATATGGAGCCGTGAGCGGTCTGGGCGCGATGATAATTAGCTAGATATTGTGGCGCGATGAATCGGGGCGGCTCCACTCTTGCCCCGTCATTTGTGTCATACGTTGTGTCATGGCTGTGTCATATGCCGTCCGTTTGCGATTGGGCGTTGGTAGCGCTGCCCTCGATAGCCGCTTGCCTAGCCCTCCAGAAGAGAAGCCCCTATGGATCCATAGCGACCAATCACAGCGCGGCTGAATGTCCGCTCTGCGCCGCCCCGAGGGGTGGGGAGGGGATGGAATCACGAGACAGCATCACGGCTACCCAGCGCCACACCCTGATTTTTTTATCGCTACGAAATTGGAAGTCGGTTACGCAACTGTTACGGAATGCCCAAAACAGGCGTTGGGTTTTACCGTTGCATGTAACGCTAATTCCTTTACAAAGTACCCCAGAACGGGCTACCGATTTACCGTCATATATGACGCTAATTTCTTTACAGAGCGCCCCAGATAGCGGGGGAGCGCGACAGCACCATAGCCCTATGCAAGACCGATAGTAGAGCATTGGGGTGCTGCTATGAAGAACAGGGACAGCGAAAGAGCCTACAAAGAGAAGTGCAGACGAGCGAACCGCGATGAGTGGTGGGCGCGATACGGGATGGATACGCCCGCCCCGAACGCCAAGACCAAAGAGGAACGCCGAGAAGCGAACCGCGCCGCTTGGCGTGCTAGGTATGGCGATGCTCAGTATTCCTAACGGCTAGCCTTTTCCCTCCAGAGGATGAATCTTCAGCCCCTCCTTTGATGACCTGTCCACCATGTCCGCTATCATGTCCACTTAAAATATACCTATCTACCTGCGGGTTTTGCCATGATAGACAAGCTATCCAAGATATTTAGGTAAAAAGTCTTAAATAATTAGTAGGTATAAATAGTTATTGAATAGGTGATAGGTGCTAAAAGCGGGGCTTTTATAATTATTACTTTTGCGAAATAGCTTGGTGTCCTGTGCATCATGTCCATTGGCGAGAGGGGTTCCTCCTCTGGAGGGCAAAAAACGGGGCTGAGCGATTGCCCAACCCCGTAGCGGCTCTAACGGTATTCGGGCTTACGTTCCCATACCGTCCTTTTGCCGTATGGCTGAATGGTTTTTCTATTTGCACACCTCTTATATCCTTGGTGCCTGTTGATTATGTTCATTACTTTGCGCTCTTCTTCTTTGTTCTTCCGTTCCCATCGCTCTCTCGAATATGCCTTGCTCTCGACCGCTGCCATTTCAATGCAGATTGTGTCGTACTCGCACGTATCCAGCCAATCAGTGATTATCTCTTCCGTTTCATCGACAAGACTGAATAGCTTAGCCTGCTCTGACATTTCGCTTAGGATTGATTCTGGAATATCGAACCGCTTCTCAAAGCGTTCCGCTCCCATCCTCGAATGTTCTCCCAGCATTTCAGCGAGAGCGCCGCGAACGAGCCTGACTAGGTTTTTGTAGCCGTAGCCGTTCGCTAGGTTCACGGTTCCATGACAATCTACGACAAAGAACCTTCGGTTTCCCGTGGGGTCGTTCAAGAGGTCACTATCGTTCGAGCTGCTAGCAATTACATAGCTCCTTGGCACTTCTCTAACTTTCTCATATTTGACGTTGACGGAATCGGTCTGCTCCGAGATAAAGCCCTTGAATTTGTTTACGCTCCCCTTATTGTTCGATGCTGCTATTTCCTGATAGCTGAGGACTAGCTTTCCTGCCGCCCTTGCCGTTTCCTTCCCTCGGTCGTTCAGCATCACGGTGAAGTCTCCAATGCAGAGGTATTTACTCGGGTCTATAGCGGTTGCGCCAATATATGCATCCTTGCCGATTCCCTGCCGTCCCGTGATTGATAGTGCGAACGGATAATTGCAGCCGTGGTGAAGCCCTCGGGCTATCACGCCGCTTGTATGGATGTACTCGGCGAAGAACGTTAGGGGCGTTAGATAGGCTTTCAGAACCTTCCAGAGGACGAACCCAGCGACACGGGGCAACGGGAACCATTCCTCTCTGGAGGGGTTGCTACCGTCAAACCTAACCTCGTAACCGCCCCTGCCGTCTGCCCTGACCTGTCCGAGCGCCTTCAAATCTTCCTCGGTATATAGCGGGTCTACCGTCCAGCTCTCGCCGTCCTTCTCGGTGAACGTTGTGGAGCCGTCCGCGTTGTATTTCACAACGGGTAGGTCATGTATCGCTTCTGCAACTGGGTCGAACGAACGCAACTCTGCAACATTGCGAATTGCTTTTTGCAAATTACCGTCAGTCACATTCTTGTTAAATGACCTCTGGGCTTCGCTAGAAACTTTGTCGTTGTCGTTTGTCCAATTAAACGGTCTTGGAACCTCTTTGTTTGGTCTATCCCACGGTAAGGGCTTTTCAATGAGTACCTCCTGCGTTGCCATGTTGAAGCAGAGCGTTCCAGCGTCCAGGGTCTTTTTTAGCCAATCTTCTAGATTGGGGGTCGTTGCCTTTAGCCCCGCCCATCGTCTGTTTTCCTTCTCGGCTATCGCTTCGTCTGCTTCTTCCTTCGCGGTGCGCACTGCCGCCGCTAAGCCCTGCGGGTCGTGGGCGTTCCACTCTCCAGCGTCCTTGTATCTTGGCTTGCCCTGTTCGCTCAGCGGGGAATAGCCCCATTTGAACACTGCAAACGGCTTATTCCTTTTCGCTAGCGCGTCCCTGAGTTCGTCCGCGCCTTTTCTCCCCGCTTCATCGTTGTCCAGCATTACGACAACGGCTTTCACGGTTTCAGAGCCTATCAGCGCGTCAACGGTTTGTTTGTTCGTTGTCCCTAGCATCGCTACGGCTTGAACGCCGAAACTCTGGAGCGCTGCTTGGTCTTGCAGCCCCTCAACGATGAACACGACCTCCGCGCCCAGAGCTTCGGGGTTGATGATTGCGGGCTTATCCAGATCGCGGGGATTGGGCGTTTTAACGAGATTGTGCCTCTTGTATTCGCCGTTGCCCCAGTGGAGCCAATCTTCGCCGTATTCCTCCGAGGGGAGCAACAGCCTATCAACGTGGTAGTACGCCGCTTCTCCGCTCCCCGTCATGCAAAGGTAGGAACGACCTCTGTAGTGCTTCGAGAACTGCCCTAGCTCGCCTTTGAGTATGTCGGGCGTGATAACGCCCCAGTCGCGTTCTATCGCCGCGTCAACGCTGATGCCGACATGCTCCATAAGGTACGGCTCCGCTAGCTTTCGCGCTGCTTCGCTATCGCGCATGTTCTGATTGGCTGCGCGTGCCAATTCGAGGTTAGCCGCCTTTACCGATTCCGTGTTGTCCTCAGCTTCGGCGCTTCGCTCCGCTGATTTGTCTATCATAGTGTTGTTGCCTTGTTGCTTTCGTTTGGGCGCGGGTGCGGTTCCTTCTTGGAGGGGAGTGGTCGCCCCGTGCTCTTTCAATTCGTAGATAACCGAGCTGCCCGTCACGCCGCCGCCCTTGGTGAACGAGTTCCAAGTATCTCGGCAAGCCCTAGGGTCGTAGCCGTGGTGTGTTCCGTCCTTACCCAGAGGGCGTATATCGTGGCTGCTCCATTCATCGAACACCTCGAACGGCAGACCCTCGTTGTGGATACCCTGCCCGACCTTTACCCATTCGTCCCGCGTATAGCTTGAATCGCACGGGTTCAGCTTCAGCCAATCTACTAGGTCGTCATGGTTGCCCCTCTGCGAGCACCCCATTACTCGATACCCGCCAACTCGAACAGAGCCGCCTTGTTGATGCGCCACATCCCCATGACCTTCGCCGACTTCAACTTGCCCTGTTCGCACATACGGGCGATAGTGCGCGGGGAGCAAGCCAAAATAGCCGCCGCAGTGTTTGCGTCCACTACGGGCGCGTTGCCCTCGATTGCAGCCGTGATTAGTTCGGTATCGCTGATACCTTTTTTGGGCGCTCGCATTGCTATTAGTCCCTTCTGATATGCGCCGATAGTGCCGCGTCCAGCGCCCTCGGCTTTTGTTAGTCTTGTCATGACAACTCTGACAATAGCAAAGCAACTGATATGTTTAGCTGGGCAAATGCTGCGCTTGGTAGGGGTTGGCGAAAGAAATTAGGGTCGTTTAGTTTCGTCCTCTTGCCCTGCCCCGTTGATTCCTTGGAGCTGCGAAAGAAAAAAGCGCCGCCCATTTTCGGGGACAGCGCCTGAACTGCGAAAAAGTATTTCGAGGGTTCAACATATCTTCATATCGGAGTGGCTAGAACGGAATATCGAGCGGCTTTGCCTTGTTCGCCTTTGCCCATTCAACGGACGATTGCGCCCATTCCTCCAGTGGTGGTAGCTCGCGGTCGATGCTTTCGAGCGCATAGGGGAGTACCTCAGCAGCCGCCCCGCTCATGGTTGCGTCTTCGTTCGTTATGGGGTTCGCTGGGTAGCCCATCCGCTGCGTGGGCATAAGGCGCACGGTCGCGGTCAGCGCGTCCAATTCTTCGGTGCTGCAAGTCAGCGCCGCCCTGATTAGCTCCAGACGCTTAATCTTCTCTTGGTCTATGGGGGTCAGTCCGAACAGATTGGATATGAACAGCCTATAACCCATGTCGTAGCGCTCTTGCTCGGTGGCTTCAAAGCCGAACATAGGGGTATCTGTAGCGTTAATCAGCTCGTCAGCATAGTTCGATTCATTCATAACCTGTACCCTAGCCGCCCAGTCTGCTATTTGTGCAAGGCGTACGTTCGTTATGTCCGTTGAATCGTTTAGGTATCCGCGCATGGCTTGAACGCTAACGCCGATGAACTTGGCGAAATGTTTAACTAGATCCGAACGCTTTGAATCGCCAAGCGTCCAACAGAGCGCATCATACAATCGGTCTTTCGGTTGGTCTGCCAAAGGGTGCCTATCGTCCCTGATTGGGTAGCCCGAAAGCGCCGCCGCGAGCCGTTCCGTTAGTTCCTTGTCGCTGCCCTTCTTCATGGCTCTACCTCTAAACCCATGTCCGCGAGGTGGAGTAGAATGGGTTCATACATCCCCGCTCTTTTCCAATACCTCGCGCGGGGGTTGTTCCTAAGTAATGGGGCGCTCGGTTTCCTTTCCCCGAACGCCCCTTTGCGTTATCTATTCTATATCCTGCTTGGCGCTACCAGCGCGTTCCAGCACGTCTAGGATTGCATTCGCGCCCTCCATTAGGTCTGCCCCCAGCGCCTTAACGCTTACCTCGCCTAGCCCTCCTTGCTCTGGGGAATAGCCCCGCATAAGCTCTGACAGGGCTTCGAGGTGGAGCGCCGCGCCCATCAGCTGAGCCGCGTCCTTCTTTGTGAGCGTGCTTGCCGTCTTGGTTTCCATGTCTTTCCCTTCTTAGTTTGTCTTTGCGCTGTCTATCGCTTCTCTGACGCGCCTTAGCTCCCTGTCTATCAGCTCCGCTATATCGCCCAACATATAACCTTCGAGCGTTGCGCCGCTGTCGAACCCTCCAAGAAGAACGGCTATCGTCTCCAAGCTGTGCAGGGAACCCCGTAGCTCTTTCATCTCGGTATCGTCCAGAACCCACGTGGTAGTGCCTGCCGCCATGCTATCCATGATGCTCCCTTCCTAGTTCTCTGTTCCGGTCTTGCCTAACTCGATAACTGAGCCGTCCTTGGCGTGCTGGGCAACGTCTGCCATGTACGCCTGTTCAACCACAGCCGCGCCGCGCTTCTTGGCTTCTTTGTCGGCGCTCGCGTATATGTTCAGCGTCATAGCTGCGTTGGCGTGTCCCATCATGCTTGCCACGGTCTTAATATCCGTGCCTGCCGTCACAGCCGCCGTTGCGAACGTGTGGCGCAGGTCGTGGAACGTTGGGCGGTTGCCCTCCGTGCCGATAAGCTCCAGAGCGTCAGCAGCTATCCTCCACCTATGCGACAGGTAGTGGGGTTGCATAAACGAGCCGTCAGCGCCGCCCGTCACGTACATGTTTTCATCGAACGGGACACCCAGCTCCAAACACTCGGCTTTGACGTTGGCTAGGCGTGCCGCGAGCATGTCGGCGATGATAGAGGGCGCGTACAGCTCGCGCCTGCTGCCGCCCGTCTTGGGTTCCTTCACGTACCACTTTGAGCCGTCACGCCCTATGGTGCGCTCGATGCTGACTGTTCCCTCGTTCAAGTCCACGCACTTCCACGTCAGTCCGCATATCTCGCCCTCACGCAAACCCATATACATTGCTAGGGCAAACCCAACGTTTAGCGGCTTCGCGGGGTCCAGGGCGATAAATTGGGCTACCTTTGCGCGTCCCTTTGCATCGAGGGCGTTGGGGTTCCTATGCGCCTGCTGAGGGTTCTTAACGCCGCGCGTGGGGTCTTTAACGAGCCTGTCGCGGTCTACAGCCTGTTTCATGGCAGAGCGCAGGTTGGTTAGGCACTTCTTCACTGTGGAGGGTGCATAGTCCTTGCTGAGCTTCGTAACCCACGCCGCCACATCGTCTGGGGTCAGTGCGTCCAGCTCGATAGTCCCGATACTGGGCGCTATATAGCTTTTGAGTATGCGCCTTAGCTCGTTGGCTGATGAACGCTCGATGCTGTTTGCGCGTTCCTCTACGTACTTCCCGAAATACTCGGCTACCGTCTCGCCGCTGTGGGGGTCTTTTACAGCCTGCTCGTTAAGCTGTTGGCGTATCGCTTCGGCTTCTTGGTTCGCCGCCTTTTCGACCTGCTTAGAGCGCCCCTTGTCGCGCCCCTCGGTCTTTAGGGTGACGTTCTTTTGGTGGCGCTTTCCGCTCTCGTCCTTGTAATAGTAGACAGCACGCCACTTATAACCCGTGATTGTTCCACTCTTGTCCTTGGTTTCGTACTGTTTCAGAGCGTATCCGTAATACGTTTCAGCAGGTAACAGCCCACACATGGTGTCTCCTTTCATGACACAACGCATGACACACATATGACACAACTTGCGTTGACTGAACTATAAATCATAGACTTTTTAGACGCAATAGACAGAGAAATAGCAGGTAGAGCGTCCGCGTTTGCGCAGGTAGACGGCTTAGTACAAAATGTCGCAACACTTCCAAGCTGATGACGCGGGTTCGATTCCCGTCGCCCGCTCCATAGGATAGTTTTAACGGCTTTGGCTCCATTTGGTGCCAGAGCCGTTTTCATAAGCGTGCCGGGCGACGGGAATCGAACCCGGCAGGGTGCGAAGCTGAGAAAATGCGTGAGCATTTTCCAGCGCAGCACGCAAGGGCCAATGGCCCGCAGCGAAACAAGGGTTTGCGAAGCAAACCCTTGGACTTCCCGTCGCCCGCTCCACAAGATAGATGAATGGCTCTGCTTCCTTTTGGAAGCAGAGCATTTTCATATACATGCCGTGGACCCCACATCCCCTCCTAAGTTGCGGTGAAATACGGACTGTTTTCCGGCTTTTATGGCCCATGTAGTCCGTATTTCACCGCAACTTGCACCTGAGCTTCAGGTTGAGATTACTCGGCCAGGAAACGCCGGCTATTATCTGGCAGATTATGGTTGGCACGTGCCGTCGCTACTCGAGGCCTGCGATGCGCTGCTCGACGAGCGCGGTTTTCGCGGGTCGGCCAAGGCCGGCATCTCGGTGTTTGACGACGACTTTGGCCTGCATGCTCAGCAGGTGGCACCATCCGTCTGCTCGACAAACGCGACGTAGCCCGCAAGTCGATGTTCACCACGCATTCGCTCCCTTTGTCGATTCTGATCGAAGAAACCGAGCAATCGTGCGATGATATCTTCTTCATAGGGATTCAGCCGGGCGACATGGAGTTCTACAACCCCATGTCCCCGGAAGTCTTTGACGCCGTTGACGCCGTGTACGACGCCGTGGCCGCTAACGACTTTTCCCACTTTGTCCGCTTGGGACAGGAGCTGTAGCAGCGCTTGTCCCTGGTGATTAGGAAAGAAGTGATTGACATGGCAGATTCCAAGGTGGAGTACCCTGCCCCCGATTGCCTGGCGCCCGCCGCGATCGAGGCCAAGACCGAGGCCGCCGGCGTGACCAAGGCTAACCTGCCGGTCGATAAGGCCTTTCTGTTGGCAATGTTCGCCGGTGCGTTTATCGCCTTCGGCGGTCTGTTCTTTACGGTGTTTTTGAGCGACAGCACGCTGGGCTGGGGTGCCCAGCGCGTCGTGGGCGGCCTGTGCTTTTGCCTGGGCCTGGTGCTGGTGCTGGTGTGTGGCGCCGAGTTGTTCACCGGTAATTCACTTATGGTCTGCGCGCTCAAGAGCAAAAAGATCACCCTGGTCCAGATGCTCAAGGCTTGGGTCGTTGTATGGCTTGGCAACTTTGCCGGTGCCTTGTTCATCGTCTTTTTGGTGTACATGGCCGGCATTTACAAGCTCAACGGCGAGGCGGTCGCCAATTCCATGGTGAGTGTCGCCGCCGGCAAGGTGACGATCGACTGGCTGACGATCTTCTTCCGCGGCATCCTGTGTAACATCTTTGTGTGCCTGGCCGTGTGGATCGGTACCGCCGGCAAGACCGTGGTCGATAAGGTCGTGGGCATTCTGCTGCCCATCGCCGCCTTTGTGGCCTGCGGTTTTGAGCACTGCGTTGCCAATATGTACTTTTTGCCCATGGGTGCCGTAATGCACGCGTGCGGCTATGGTGCCGACGTCGCCGGCGCCGATGCGCTCAACGCCGCGGGCATTGCGTTTAACCTGTCCGCCGCCACGCTGGGCAACATCGTGGGCGGTGCGGTTCTGGTCGCGCTCGGCTACTGGTTTATCTACGCCAAGAAGTCTGAGGCGTAGGGTACCGTCTGTTTGACGTCGGACCTCCCGCGGGGCGTCGTCGTGCGAGGATAATAGCGATTGATTGACTCAGCCGATCGAATCGGCTGATAGTTTGACGTTCGAACGATTGATTCACCTTTGGTTTTGAAAGGCCACACATGAGCGATAGCCAGAACATGTCCGATGAGGTTCGCGCCCGCCTGCGCGCCATTCCCTCCGTCAACGAGCTGCTCGCCGAGTGGCCGGTAGTGAAGGCGGCGGGGGAGACCTGCGACGCGGTGGTGCATGCCGCCGTCACGGCCGAGCTCGACGAGGAACGCGCCGCCATTCGCGCCGGTGCCGCCCCGCGCTCTAAGCGCGACCTGGCCTCGGCGATCGAGTGGCGTGCGCACCGCTCCGCGCTGCCGAGCCTGCGCCCTGCCGTCAACGCCACGGGCGTGGTCATCCATACCAACTTGGGCCGCGCCCCGCTCGCGGAGTCGGCGGCAAAGGCCGTGGCCGAGGTTGCGCGCGGGTACAGTACGCTCGAGTACAGCGTGGACACCTGCTCGCGCGGGTCGCGCAAGGAACACGCCGCGCAGCTGATCCGCTCGCTCACCGGTGCCGAGGACGCGCTTGTGGTCAACAACAACGCCGCCGCGGTGCTGCTGGTGCTGGCGACCCATGCCGCAGGCAAGGAGGTCATCGTCAGCCGCGGCGAGCTTGTCGAGATCGGCGGCAGCTTTCGCATCCCCGATGTCATGGCGTCTTCGGGCGCCAAGCTCGTCGAGGTCGGCGCCACCAACCGCACGCACCTAGCAGATTATGAGCAAGCCATCACGCCCGATACGGCCATGATTTTCAAGGTCCATCCTTCCAACTATCGCATCGAGGGCTTTCACGAGGAGGTGAGCTCTCGGGAGCTTGCGGCGCTTGCTCACAAGCATGGCCTGCTGTTCTATGAGGACCAGGGGTCGGGCGCGCTCCTGCCCGATGACATCCTGGTGCGCGGTGGCGAGGAACCCACGCCGGCTTCGGTCGCGGCGGGGCTCGATATCGTGTCGTGCTCGGGCGATAAGCTGCTGGGCGCGGCGCAGGCTGGCATCATCATAGGCCGTCGCGATCTGGTCCAGGCCTGCGGCGCACATCCACTCATGCGCGCTCTGCGTCCGGGCAAACTGGCTCTGTCGGCGCTCGAGGCCACGCTGCGTATCTACATGGACGGCGCCGATGTTGCCCATCGCGATATTCCGGTGCTCAGCATGCTTACGCTGCCGCAGGCCCATTTGGAGCGACGTGCCCGCAAGCTGCGCGATCGTATGGTCGCCGGGCTCGATAAGGCCGGTTGCCCGTGCGCCGTTCAGGTGGAGATCGTCGAGGAATCGTCGACCCCCGGTGGCGGCTCGCTGCCTACCATGGAGCTGCCCACGATGTGCGTTGCCGTGCGTCTTGTTGACGCGCGCCTGACGGTCGATGCGCTCAAGCGCTCGCTTGTCCAGGACTTCGACACGCCGGTCGTCACGCGAACCTCGCACGATCGCATTTTGTTTGACGTTCGTACGCTCGTGGGCGACCGCGATATCGAGACGGCGGCGTCGACGCTTGCCGCATGCGTTGAGAAGGCGATTGCTCGATGAGTGAGGTCCAGGCTCTGGTGGAGTGTCCCGTTATCGTTGGCACGGCGGGCCACGTCGACCACGGTAAGTCGGCATTGATCGAGGCACTGACCGGCAAGAATCCCGACCGTCTGGAGGTTGAGCGTCGTCGAGGTATGACCGTTGAGCTTGGCTTTGGCGAGCTGGCGCTGCCGAGTGGCAAGATTGTCGGCCTGGTCGACGTGCCTGGCCATGCCCACTACCTGCGCGCCATGGTGCAGGGCGCCACGGGTATCGACGTAGCCGTGCTGGTGGTTTCGGCCGTCGAGGGCGTGATGCCGCAGACCCGCGAGCACGTGCATGTGCTGGAGCTGCTGGGCGTTACGCATATGGTGGTCGCGCTGACGATGTGCGACCTGGCCGATGCCGAGATGACCGAGCTTGCCGAGCTCGATGTCGATGACTTTTTGTCGGGTACCGTGTTTGCGGGCGCGCCGATTGTGCCCGTGTCGTCCAAGACGGGCGAGGGGATCGACGGGCTGCTTGCGGTGCTCGACGAGCAGGTAAGTGCCTGCTGGGATGCTTGCCGCGACCGTTCCGATCGGAGCGATGCCTCGTCTCGCCTGCCGATTGACCGCTGCTTTACGATCAAGGGTGTCGGCACCGTCGTTACGGGAACGCTGCACGATGCGCCGGTTGCGGTGGGCGACGAGCTGATGGCTTTGCCGTCGCGTACGGTCTGTCGTGTGCGCGGGATTCAGGTGCATGGCGATACGCCGCGCGCGCTGCCTGGGCAACGCGTGGCGCTCAACCTGGTCGGTGACGGTGTCGCGGCGCTTGACCGTGGTGAGATGCTGGGCGTGGAGGGTCGCTTTGGTCAGACGTTGCGCTTTATGATGACGTTTACCTACCTGGGCCGCGAGGGCGCCAAGCCGCGCGTGCTCGAGTCGGGCGCGCGCGTGCACGTGATGGCCGGCACGGCCGAGGTCATCGGCCGCGTCATGCTTTTAGAGGGCGAGGCCCCCATGGCGGTGGGCGAGACCCGTACCGTGCAGGTGCGCCTGGAGGAGCCATTGCCGCTGCGCGCCGGAGACCATGCCGTGGTGCTGTCGTATTCGCCCGTTATGCTCATCGGCGGCGGGCGTGTGCTGCTTTCGCGCTGCCGTCGCTCGCGCGAGCTTTCGGCGGGGGAGTGCACGTTGCTTGCAGCGATTGAGGCCGGAGATGTTTCGGGCGCGGTGGATGCGTGGCTGGCGCTGCAAGCGCTGCCGGTTGCGGCGGCTGATGTTGCCGAGGCGCTCGATCTTGTTGCCGGTGAGGTCGATGCCGCGCTGGGCGAGTTGGTGGCGCGAGGTGTTGTTTGCGAGCTTGCCGGCTCGGGCGGCACGTTGTATGCGAATGGCGCCGTGCTCGATGCCGCCATGGACGTGCTGGCGGCGACCCTGTCTGCCATGCACGCGGCGGCTCCCAAGGAGACGGGTTTTACGCCCGGCGCCGTTGCCCATGCTGCGTGGCCTGCCGCCGATGAAGGCGTTGCCGCGGCTCTGATTGCCGCGGGCTGCTCGCGTGGCGTGTGCGCCGCCGAGGGCACCGAGGTGTTCGACCCGCACTCCGCTGCTGCCGCGGCGCGTGTGGTGCGCGAGGCGTGTGAGCGCATTGTGGCGCTGCTCGACGGGGCCGGCCTCGATGCGCCGACGCTGCCCGAGGTGGGTGAGCAGCTGCAGCTCGATCGCAACACCATGACGCGCGCCCTGCGCGAGCTTTCGCTCAACCGCTCGATCGTTAAGGTCGAGCGCGACGTTGCCCTGTCCGCCATCTCGGAAGCCCATGCGCGCGAGCTTGTCGCCGCTGCCATTGAGGCAGCCGGCGGCGCTGCCACCACGAGCGTGCTGCGCGAGGCGCTGGGTGTGTCGCGCAAACGTGCCATCAGCATCTTGGAGCACCTGGATGCCGTGCGCTTTACGGTGCTCGACAAGGAAGCCGGTGGCCTGAGGTCCCTGCGCTAGACTGGCTGCTCGGTTTGGTAAAATACCGCCGCACTTGGGAACGGATGGGCTCCGGTGGGCTCCGCGGTCCTCAAAACCGTTGCGAGGCGTGCAAAACGTCTTGGATGTGTTCGATTCACATACGTTCCCGCCACACGCCACCAGCGCTTTTGTGCTCGCGGTCTTGCTGCGTGCCGCAAAGGCGCTGTTTTGTTTTTGTGCGGGTCCGCCGTGTCGTCTGTCTTGTCGCCGGTGTGCCCGGGCGCATCATGTGTCCCCAATGTGGTGGTTTGGAACATGTGGACGAAACAGCTTCGAAACACGCGATTTGTACGTCGGGTGCTCAAAAACGCTTCTACCTGCATCGTAATCAAAATGAAACATCTGCTCGTCGGCTTATGCGAAACTTTGCTGCAACAGTGCGATATTATCCATACACGATAAAGTTCGCGGCGCATAGGGTGCCGTGACCGACATTTTCGTTTCCCATCATTGGAGGAAGCATGAGCTACACGCAGAAAGTTCTCGAAGAGCTCAAGGCCCGCTATCCCGAGCAGCCTGAGTTCATCCAGGCCGCGACCGAGATCCTCGGCACCATCCAGCCGGCGCTCGACGCCCACCCCGAGTACGAGGAGGCCGCCCTGCTGGAGCGCCTCGTCGAGCCCGAGCGCATCGTCATGTTCCGTGTTCCCTGGGTCGACGATCAGGGCAAGGTTCAGGTCAACCGCGGTTACCGCGTCGAGTTCAACTCTGCCATTGGACCCTACAAGGGCGGCCTGCGCTTTAACCCGACGGTCACCCTGGGTATGCTCAAGTTCCTGGGTCTGGAGCAGATCCTCAAGAACAGCCTGACCACCCTTCCCATGGGCGGCGGCAAGGGCGGCTCCGACTTTGACCCCAAGGGCAAGTCCAACAACGAGATCATGCACTTCTGCCAGTCCTTCATGACCGAGCTCTATCGCCACATTGGCCCCAACACCGACGTTCCCGCCGGCGACCTGGGCGTTGGCGGCCGCGAGGTTGCCTACATGTTCGGTCAGTACAAGCGCCTGACCAACGAGTGGACCGGCGTCCTTACCGGCAAGGGCCTCTCCTTTGGCGGCTCGCTCGCCCGTACCGAGGCCACCGGTTACGGTCTGGTCTACTTTGTGGACGAGTACCTCAAGAGCCGCGGCGACTCCTTCGAGGGCAAGAACGTTGTCGTTCACGGCTCCGGTAACGTCGCTATCTACGCGGTCCAAAAGGTCGCCCAGCTCGGCGGCAAGGTGCTCGCCTGCTCCGATACCCACGGCTGGGTCGAGGATCCCGACGGCATCGACTACACCGTGCTCGAGCACGTCTACAACAAGAAGCGCTCCGGCCACGACAAGGGCGTCACGCTCGCCATGTATGTTGACGAGAAGCCCAACGCCGTGTGGTACGAGGGCGACGGCCGCGGCGTGTGGCAGCTGCCCTGCGACATCGCGCTGCCCTGCGCTCGCGAGAACACGCTGCTGCTCGAGGACGCCCAGGCGCTCGTCGCCAACGGCTGCAAGGTGGTCGGCGAGGGCGCGAACATGCCCACGACCATCGAGGCCACGACTTACTTCCAGGAGAACGGCGTCGCCTTTATGCCCGGTAAGGCTGCCAACGCCGGCGGCGTGCTCGTGTCCGGCCTGGAGATGAGCCAGAACGCCGAGCACCTGTCCTGGACCTTCGAGGAGGTCGACGGCAAGCTCGAGCAGCTCATGCGCGGCATGTTCCACAACGTGGACGACACCGCCAAGGAGTACGGCCAGGAGGGCAACTTTGTCATGGGCGCTAACATCGCCGGCTTCCTGAAGGTCGCCGACGCCATGCTCGCCCAGGGCGTCTGCTAAATCTTCGCTCGACATAGCATGTGATGAGGCTCCCAGCCATCAGGCTGGGAGCCTTTTTCTATGGTGGCGAGGGCTGTGCGCCCTCGTTTGGTACACTTAGAGGTACTGGACAAGTGAAGAGATGGGGGAGAACGTGCTCAAGTTCGGTACCTACGTTCGCGTTGGAAACGCGGCCGAAGCCTATGAGCTCTTACAGAAGAACCGCAACAACAAGATTGTGGGCGGCGGCATCTGGATGCGCCTGGGTTCGCGTCGCGTGGCGACGGCGATTGACCTTTCGGCCTGCGGACTCGATCAGATCGAGGAGACCGAGACCGAGTTTCGCATCGGTGCCATGTGCACCCTGCGCCAGCTCGAGCGCCATGCCGAGCTCAACGCGCTTGTCAACCATGTCTTTGAGTTCGCCGTCCACGATATCGTGGGCGTGCAGCTGCGCAACACCGCCACGGTGGGCGGCAGCATCTACGGTCGCTTTGGTTTCTCGGACGTGCTCTCGGCTTTTTTGGCGCTCGATTCGTACGTTGAGCTGACGGGTGCCGGCCGCGTGTCGCTCGCCGAGTTCGTGGATATGGGCTACGTGCGCGACGTGATCGAGCACGTGGTGGTCGTTAAGCACGATTACCGCGCAAGCTACGAGGCCGTGCGCAAGGCCGCGACCGACTTCCCCTCCTTAAACGTCACCGCTGCCTGGTGGGACAACGGCTGGCATGTCACCGTGGGCGCACGCCCGCTGCGCGCGACCCTGCTGCAGGGCGAGGCGTGCGGCCTGGTGAGCGAGCAGCCTTCCGAGGACGAGCTGCGCGCCCTGGCCGCGTCCGTACGCGCGCTGAGCTACGGCACCAACCTGTGGGGCTCGGCCGACTATCGCCGTTGCATCTCGGCGCCGCTGGCGATTCAGGCCGTGTGCCGCGCCGCCGGCATCGAGCTTTCGGCCTCGCTTGCCCGCGAGCTCGAGGGCGTGCAAGTGCCTAAGTTTGCCACGGACGAGTATTCCTGCCGCCGCGTGCCCGGCGTCGATTCTAGCGAGGTGCGCTAATGGCTGCCAAACTCATCGATCTTTCCTTTACGCTCAACGGCCGCAAGGTCAAGGTTCAGATTGCCCCCGACACCATGCTCTTTGCGCTGCTGCGCGAGCAGGGCTGCGCGTCGGTGCGCTGCGCCTGCGAGACTACTAACTGCGGCCTGTGCACGGTGTGGCTCGATGGCGACCCGGTGCTGAGCTGCTCGGTTCCCGCTGCGCGCGTCGAGGGCCGCTCCGTCACCACGCTCGAGGGCCTCAAGGCCGAGTCCGAGGCGCTCGCCCACGCAATGGCTGCCGAAGGTGCCGAGCAGTGCGGTTTTTGCGCCCCCGGCCTCATCATGAACGTGCTGGCGCTTGCCCGCGCCGCCAAGGAGGACCCGAGCCTCGTCGCCACGCGCGAGGAGTTGTCGCGCCAGCTCGCCGGCAACCTCTGCCGTTGCAGCGGCTACGAGAGCCAGCTGCGCGCCATCGTCCGCTTCCTTAACGAGTCCGGTGTGCAGGTGGGCTTTGAGATGCCCGAGCTTCCGGTCAACGACACCAGCTGCGATGGCGTCTCGTACAAGCAGATCACCCATAAGCAGCCCAAGAAGGACTCGAAGGCCCTGCTCGAGGGGCGTCCCGTCTACACAGGAGACCTGGTGCCCGCCGGCGCCCTTATCGTCAAGCTCAAGCGCAGCCCGTATGCCCGTGCCAAGATCCGCTCCATCGATACGTCGCGCGCCCTGAAGGTGCCCGGCGTGGTGGGCGTCTACACCTACGAGGACGTGCCCAAGCGCCGCTTTACCATCGCCGGCCAGAGCTATCCGCAGCCGAGCCCCTACGACCGCCTGATCCTCGAGAACCTGGTGCGCTACCAAAACGAGGAGGTGGCGATCGTCGCCGCCGAGACCGAGGAGGCCGCCGACAAGGCACTCAAGCTCATCAAGGTCGACTACGAGGTGCTCGAGCCTCTGCTCGACTTTACCCAGGCGCTCGATAACGACATCGTGGTCCACCCCGAGGGCGACGTGACCTTTATGTTCCCGCAGGGCGGCGACGTTGCTCGCAACCTGGTGTGCAGCGGTACCAGCGATTTTGGCGACCTGGACGAGGCCTTCGCCCAGAGCGACATCGTCATTGAGCGCACTTACACCAGCCAGGCCACGCAGACCGCGCCCATGGAGACCTTCCGTGCCTTCGCGACGACCGACGCGTTCGGCCGCATCTCGGTGACCACCTCCACGCAGGTGCCCTTCCATGTGCGCCGCATGGTCGCGCAGTCGCTCGACATTCCGCAGTCGCAGGTGCAGGTTATTAAGCCGCGCATCGGCGGCGGCTTTGGCTCCAAGCAGACGGGCTGCTGCGAGATCTTCGTGGCGTTCGTGACGCAGCAGACCGGCCGTCCGAGCTATTGCTGCTACACCCGCGAGGAGACCATCACCGCGGGCAACTCGCGTCACCAGATGCAGATGACCGTCAAGCTGGGCGCCAGGAAAGACGGCACCATCACGGCCATCGACCTGCACACGTTGTCCAACGCCGGCGCGTATGGCGAACATGCCACCACGACGATCGGCCTCTCGGGCCACAAGAGCCTGCCCATCTACAACCACGTGAAGGCGAGCCGCTTTAGGTGGGACGCCGTCTACACCAACACCAACCGCGGCGGTGCGTATCGCGGCTACGGCGCCACCCAGGGCCAGTTTGCCGTGGAGAGCGCCGTCAACGAGCTCGCCGACATGCTGCACATGGATCCCGCCGACCTGCGTCTTAAGAACATCGTGCGCGAGGGCGAGATTATGCCGCAGTACTACAACGAAAAGCTCAACGCCTGCGCGCTCGACCGCTGCCTGCTGCGTGCGATGGACATGATCGGCTGGCGCGACAAGCCGCTGGCCGTGGACCTGGGCGACCGCGTGCGCGCTTTGGGCTGCGCGCTCACCATGCAGGGCTCGGGCATCTCCAACGTGGATATCGGCGGCATCGACATGCGCCTGGAAGAGGACGGCTTCATTACCATCGGCACCGGCGCCACCGATAACGGCATGGGTGTCGACACGATCCTGGCGCAGATTGCCGCCGAGGAGCTGGGCGTGGAGAGCTCGCTTATCGTGGTGCGCGGCGTGGACACCGACGTCTCGCCGTTCGATGCCGGCTCGTACGCGAGCTCGGGCACGTACGTGACGGGCCTGGCAGCCAAGAATGCCGCGACCGAGCTGCGCGAGAAGATCTGCGCCAAGGCCGCCCAGATGTGGGACGTGGACGCCGCCGACGTGGTCTTCGACGGCCAGTACGTGCGTCTGTCTGACGAGCGCGCCGCTCGCGAGTGCGGCCGCTACCTCACGCTGCGCGACTTTGCCAACCTGTGCGTCAAGAACATCGCGGGCGGCGACGCGCTCACCTCGCATGCTTCTGCCTGCCTGCCCGTTTCGCCTCCGCCGTTTATGGCCGGCATTGCCGAGGTCGAGGTCGACAAGGCCACCGGCAAGGTGACTGTGGTGGACTATGCGGCGGCTGTGGACTGCGGCACCGTGATCAACGAGGCGCTCGCGCGCGTCCAGGCCGAGGGCGGCATTGCCCAGGGCATCGGTCACGCGCTCTACGAGATTGTCGAGCACGACGACCGCGGCCGCCTGCGCACCGGTAACTTTATGAGCTACAAGCTGCCCACGCGCCTGGATATTGGCAGCATTCGCGTGGCCTTTGAGCCGAGCTACGAGCCGACGGGCCCGTTTGGCGCCAAGTCGATCGGCGAGGTCGTCATCAACACACCGCTCGCCGCCGTTGCCTCGGCCGTGGCGCACGCCACCGGCCACCAGGTTCGCTCGCTGCCGATCACGCCCGAGAAGGCCCTGCTGGGGGAGTAGGCGAGGCGCGGCGGCCGCCGCTCTTTGGCAAGCCCGAGGAAACCGCAGCCCACTTTTCAACCGAACTGTGGGCTGCGGGAGATAGCCGATGGGGGTAGCTAATTTGGGACGGGGCTTTTTTAGCTACCCCCACAAGCGGGGTAGCTAAAAAAGCCCCGTCCCAAATTAGCTACCCTGTTCCGCTGTAACTCGTGGTGAGGTCGTGGGCCTAAAAAGGTGTGCGTGCGCTTGCCGTTCGTATCTGCTATCATTCCTAATCTGTGCGCTCATGCGGGCGTGGCGGAATTGGTAGACGCGCCAGATTTAGGTTCTGGTGGGATTCCCGTGAAGGTTCGAGTCCTTTCGCCCGCACCAACGCACCTGCGTCGGCCTCGGCCGTCGCGACACTTTGTTGCATAAAGGTACCAGCACCTCAGATAAGCTGGGCAGTATGAGGAGGAACGTGTTGAACATCACCGCTTCTGACGTCAAGGACGCCAAGCTCACCGCTACGGTCACCATCCCGGCCGCCGACGTCGACGCCGCGATCAAGAAGGCCTACAAGGACACCGCCAAGAAGTACCGCTTCCCGGGCTTCCGTGCCGGCAAGGCTCCCCGTCCGGTCATCGACGCTGCTCTTGGCGCCGAGGCCACCCTCGCTCAGGCCACCAACGATCTGATCGCCGCCAACGAGCCCGCCGTCCTCAACGAGCTGGACATCGTCCCCACCAAGAACGGTGACTACAAGGAGCTCGACCTCGCCAAGGATCACGAGGACTACACCTACACCGTCGAGTTCTCCCTGCGTCCTGCTGCCGAGCTCTCCTCCTACGACGCCGTCGAGATCGAGATGCCTCCCGCGGAGGTTACCGAGTCCGAGATCAACAACCAGGTCGAGATGCTCCTCAACTACCGTGCCACCTTCGAGGACGTCGAGGATCGTGCCGTCGAGGCCGAGGACTACGTTACCGTCGACCTCAAGGCCGTCGAGAACGCCGACAACTTCGCTGCCGAGGGCCGCATGCTCATTGCCGGTAGCGACAGCAACCCCAAGGAGTTCAACGAGGCTCTGATCGGTGCTAACGTCGACGACGTCAAGACCGTCACCTGGACCGACGAGGTCGAGGATGGCGAGGAGGCCGAGACCCACACCGTCGAGGTCACCGTCAAGGGCATCAAGGTCCGCAACACCCCCGAGCTCACCGACGAGCTCGTCAAGTCCGACTTTGGCTTCGACAGCATCGACGCTATGCGCGACGCCATCAAGCTCGAGATCGAGCAGGACAAGGCTTCCCGCCTTCCGGCCGAGAAGGAGAACCGTTGCGTCGCCGCTCTCGCCGAGCGTCTGCAGCTCGAGGAGATGGACGCCGACTACGAGCAGTCTGTCTTTGAGGAGCTTGGCCAGAACTTCCTGTCCAACCTCGCTGCCCGCGGCATGACGCTGGACACCTGGCTGCCCGCTTCCGGCCTGACCATGGAGCAGTTCATCGGCGACCTGCACAAGCAGGCCAACGACGTTGCCCGCGAGTCCCTGGCGCTCGACGCCCTCGCCCGTGAGCTCAAGATCGAGGTCACCGAGGACGACGTCAACGCCGAGTTCGAGAAGGCCGGCGTCAAGGACGTCGAGGCTTCCAAGGCCGAGTTCATCGCCGATGGACGCATGCCTGCCGTTCGCGAGTCCATCCGTCGCTCCAAGGCCGTCGACCACCTGGTCGAGAACGCCAAGGTGACCGAGGTCGACGAGACCGCCAAGGACGCCGAGTAATTCTCGCCACCTTTCCCGCGAGCGCATGCAGGCGCCCGTGATGGGGTAAAGTTATAAACCGGTTATTCGGTTGCTTCGTACGGTGCCAGCCAATGCATAGCATGCGGGCACCGTACGTTTATCTAGAACCAATTTGGTCCGCAAGAGAGAAATGGAGATGCGTATGATCGCTAAGTTCGATTCCGCCCTCGTGCCATACGTTATCGAGCAGACGCCGCGCGGCGAGCGCAGCTACGATATCTATTCGCGCCTGCTCAACGACCGCATCATCTTCTTGGGCGAGGAGATCAACTCCGTCAGCGCCAACCTGGTCGTTGCCCAGCTGCTGCATCTTGAGAGCCAGGATGCCGAGAAGGATATCTCGCTCTACATCAATTCGCCCGGTGGCGAGGTCTACTCCGGCCTGGCGATTCTGGACACCATGAACTTTATCAAGCCGCAGGTCTCCACCATTTGCGTCGGTATGGCCGCGTCTATGGCCGCCGTGCTGCTTTCGGCCGGCGCCAAGGGCAAGCGCTTCTGCCTGCCGCACTCCAAGGTCATGATTCACCAGCCCAGTGGCGGTGCCCAGGGTCAGCAGACCGAGATCGAGATCGTGGCCGAGGAGATCAAGAAGACCCGTCGCGAGCTCAACCAGATCTTGTCCGACGCCTCGGGCCAGCCGATCGAGAAGGTCCAGGCCGATACCGAGCGCGACAACTACCTGACCGCTGCCGAGGCCCTCGACTATGGCCTGATCGACCGTATCGTTACCTCGCGCGATCTTGCCGCGAAGGACGTCTAGGATGGCCGGTAACATGCAGGACAACTTTGACGAGAACGGCAACCCCATCCGCTGCTCCTTCTGCGGAAAAGAGCAGGGTCAGGTGCGCCGCCTTGTAAAGGGCCCTACCAACATCTTTATCTGCGACGAGTGCGTTGCCGCCTGCTCCGAGATCTTGGAGGAGTCGCTGGCTTCGGACTTTATGGATGCCGCCTGCAACGGCAAGCTGCCGGGCTTCCTCAACGACCACGGTCAGGCTGCCGGGCAGCCTGCCATGGATCCCGAGCCCGAGGGCTTTGAGCTCGAGGACGACGTACGTCAGGTCATCACGCACGTGCCGACCCCGCACGAGATCTATGACGAGCTTTCGGCCTATGTCATGGGTCAGGAAGACGCCAAGCGCGCCATGTCGGTTGCCGTGTACAACCACTACCGTCGCGTGATCGAGGGCGGCGCCGCGCTTTCGGCCTTTGACGAGGCCTCGGGTGCGGGTTCGCGGCTCGACGACGATATGGACGAGGTGGAGCTCGCCAAGTCCAACATCTTGCTGCTCGGTCCCACCGGTACCGGTAAGACCTTGCTCGCCCAGACGCTCGCGCGCATCCTCGAGGTGCCGTTTGCCATCGCCGACGCCACCGCACTCACCGAGGCCGGTTACGTGGGCGAGGACGTGGAGAACATCCTGCTCAAGCTCATCAATGCTGCCGATGGCGATATCGAGCGTGCGCAGGTCGGTATCATCTACGTGGACGAGATCGACAAGATCGCCCGCAAGGCCGAGAACCTCTCCATTACCCGCGACGTTTCGGGCGAGGGCGTTCAGCAGGCGCTGCTTAAGATCCTTGAGGGCACGGTGGCAAGCGTTCCGCCCACCGGCGGCCGCAAGCACCCCCAGCAGGAGCTGCTGCAGATCGACACGACCAATATCTTGTTTATCTGCGGCGGTGCCTTTGTGGGTCTGGACAAGATTATCGCTGATCGCGTGGGCAACAAGGGCGTGGGCTTTAACTCCGAGATCGCCGGCCCCACCTCGGTCGACGAGAACGACCTGCTGCGTCAGGTGCTCCCGCAGGACCTCAACGCCTTTGGTATGATCCCCGAGTTTGTGGGACGTACGCCCGTCGTCACCCAGACACAGGCGCTCGACGAGGACGACCTGGTGTCGATCCTGACCGAGCCAAAGAACGCCGTTGTGCGTCAGTACCGCAAGATGTTCCAGCTCGAGGACGTTGAACTTGAGTTTGAGGACGCCGCCCTGCACGAGATTGCCCGCATGGCGCTTGCCCGCAAGACCGGCGCCCGCGGCCTGCGCTCCATCTGCGAGGACGTGCTGCAGCAGACGATGTTCGACCTGCCGAGCGAGGAAGGAGTCGCCAAGGTCATCGTGACCGAAGCCTCCGTAAAGGGCACCGAACAGCCCCAGCGCATCTACGGGTAAACCTGCCAAAAAGGGACAGGTTTATTTTGGCAGGTTTTATCAGGGAGAATGACGTTTGCCCATATAAAACCGACCAAAATAAACCTGTCCCTAAATGGTAGGTTTCGCAAATGTGAATTTGAATAGCCTCCGACCACCCGCGGTCGGAGGCTATTTTATATATACGCAATAACCCCAACTACCTGTGTTATTCTGTGTGTTTGTTTAAGCCTCAGCGAAGTCGTATCAGACTGAAGTAATCGATACCTAAGGGGAGGAATGCAGACCCTGGCGGGCCTACATTCCTCCCCGGTGGGACGGGAGAGATATATGGAAGAGATGCCCAAAAACTACGATCCGTCGACCAACGAGCCGGCGATCCTGCAGAAGTGGCTCGACGGCGGCTACTACAAGCGCCGTGAGGGCGTGGGCGACTGCACTGTCACCATTCCGCCTCCCAACGTGACCGGCAAGCTCCACATGGGTCACGCCACCGACGACTCCATCCAGGATGCCATCATCCGCATGGCCCGCATGCGCGGCAGATCTACCCGCTGGGTGCTCGGTACCGACCACGCCGGTATCGCCACGCAGACCAAGGTCGACAAGAAGCTCAAGAGCGAGGGCATCAGCCGCCTGGAGATCGGCCGCGATAAGTTTGTCGACGCCTGCTGGGATTGGACCCACGAGTACGGCGGCATCATCGTCGAGCAGATCAAGCGTATGGGCTGCTCCGTCGACTTTGATAACGAGCGCTTTACCATGGACGAGGACTACGCCCAGGCCGTGCGCAAGGTGTTCTGCGACTGGTACCACGACGGCCTGATCTACCGTGGCAAGCGCATCGTCAACTGGTGCCCCAACTGCACCACCGCCATCTCGGACGACGAGGCCGAGTACAAGGACGAGAAGGGTCACCTGTGGCACCTGCGCTACCCGCTGACCGAGCCGGTCAACGGCCAGGACTACATCGTCGTCGCCACTACGCGCCCCGAGACCATGCTCGGCGACACGGGCGTGGCCGTCTCCCCGAAGGACCCCGAGAAGGCCGCCTTTGTGGGTAAGACCGTCAAGCTCCCCATCGTCGACCGCGAGATCCCCATCTTTGAGGATTGGCATGTCGACGCCAACTTTGGCTCCGGCTTTGTCAAGGTCACCCCGGCCCACGACCCCAACGACTACGCCATGGGTCAGGCCCACGACTTGCCGCAGATCAACATCTTTGACGAGCATGCGGTGGTCGTCGAGGGCTACGGCGAGTTTACCGGCATGACCCGCGAGGAGTGCCGCGAGGCCGTCATCAAGTGGTTTGAGGAGCACGACCTGCTCGATCACGTCGAGGATCACGATCACTCCGTCATGCACTGCTACCGTTGCGACTCCGCACTGGAGCCGTGGCTGTCCGAGCAGTGGTTTGTGGCCGTCGACAAGCTCAAGGGGCCGGCGCTCGACGCCGTCAACTCCGGCAAGGTGACCTTCCACCCCGCGCGTTGGACGCAGACCTATACCACCTGGATGGAGAACCTCAAGGACTGGTGCATCAGCCGCCAGCTGTGGTGGGGCCACCGTATTCCCGTGTTCTACTGCGAGGACTGCGGCTGGGAGGATGCCCTTACCGAGGATACCGACGTGTGCCCTAAGTGCGGCGGTCATCACGTGCATCAGGACGAGAACGTGCTGGACACCTGGTTCAGCTCGCAGCTGTGGACTTTCGCCACGCAGGGCTGGCCCCAGAAGCCGGAGCTGCTCGAGGGACATCACCCCACGACGGCGCTCGTCACCGCGCGCGACATCATCGCGCTGTGGGTCGCCCGCATGGTCATGAGCTCGCTGTACTTCCTGGACGAGGTGCCGTTTAAGGACGTCGTCATCTACCCGACGATTCTTGCCAAAGACGGCAGCCGCATGTCCAAGTCCAAGGGCAACGGCGTTGACCCCATGGACCTCATTGGCATGTACGGTGCTGACGCCATGCGTTACAACCTGCTGACGCTCTGCACCAACAACCAGGACGTCAAGTTTGACGCGAACATCGATAAGAAGACCAAGAAGCTTATCGACAGCCCGCGTACCGAGCAGGCCAAGTCGTTTGTGACCAAGATCTGGAACGCCAGCCGCTTCCTGCTTATGAACATGGAGGGCTACACGCCCGGCGAGCCTGTCGTAGAGACGCCGGCCGACGCCTGGATGTTCAGCCGTCTGGCCAAGGCCGTCAAGATGGTCACAGAGGGCATCGAGAACTACACCTTTGGCGACATGGCCCGCGGCGTTCAGCAGTTCTTCTGGAACGAGGTCTGCGACTGGTACGTCGAAGTCACCAAGGCGCGCCTGAAGGGCGAGGGCCGTCTGCAGGCGCAGCGAAACCTGATCTTTGTGCTCGATACCTCTATTCGCCTGATGCACCCGCTCATGCCGTTTGTCACCGAGGAGATCTGGGACAACATGCCGGCGAGCGTGCTCGACCTGGACGCCGAGGGCAACGTGGACCGCGCCGAGGCGCTCATGATTGCCAAGTGGCCCGAGCCCGCCGACTATGTCAAGTATGTCGACGAGGACGCCGAGCGCGCGTTTGAGCTGTGTCGCACCGTCGTTTCTGCCGCCCGCGCCACGCGTTCGCGTTATCGCTTGAGCCCCAAGGCCGAGCTCGACGTGGTCGTGCGTGCCGGTGCCGAGGACATCGAGAAGCTCGAGAGCCTGCGCTCGACCATCGAGCCGCTGGCCAATACCGCCTCGCTGGTCATGGGTACCGATGTTGAGAAGCCGGCCGCGAGCATCGCCGTGGTCGACAGCGGCGTCGAGGTCTTTGTGGTGCTCGAGGGCAAGGTTGACCTTTCGGCCGAGAAGGCACGTCTGGAGAAGGAGATTGCCGCGGCCCAGAAGGAGCTCGCCGGCTGCGAGAAGACGCTCGCCAACGAGGGCTTTGTGGCCAAGGCCGCGCCCGCGGTGGTCCAGAAGAAGAGGGACCGTGCAGCTGAGCTCAAGGAGATCCTGGAGGCGCTGACTGCTCAGGTTGCTGACTTCTCGTAGGGCTTACTGAGGGGCGCGTCCCGATGCTTTGCTCTCCGCTGCGGACACCTATTCCGCCGTTCTAACGAACGGCGGCTGACTCGACGCTGCAAACGCCTCTGATGGCCAATCTGCCGTTCAACTTCGGGCGCATGGGCATAAGCCCTATGCGCCCTTGTTTCACGGCACCTTGGCTCATCAGAGGCGTTTTCGCTGACTATCCTCAACCTATACTGTTTTATTATTCTATGAATGGCGGTTCTGAAAATGCCCAAGCGTTCTGGCTTGTATACCGTTCCTTTTGAGTTTGATTTGCTTTCGTTTAGTGAGGCTGTGGGGCTTGCTGCCGATACGGGGCGGATTTCTGGGGATGCTGGTCCTCTGCTCGAGACGGTTGTCGATATGCTCGATGAGCTGGGGCGGCCGGACGAGTACTTTGATTGCATTCAGGTTGCCGGTACCAATGGCAAGACTTCGACCACGCGTTTTTCGGCTGCTATCCTTCGCGGCGAGGGGCTCAAGGCTGCGCTTTATACGTCGCCGCAGCTTGTTCGCTATCCCGAGCGCATGGAGGTCGATGGGCAAGTCGTGAGCGATGAGGCGTTTGCCCGTGGCGTTTCTGCTGCTGTTGAGGCGGGGCATCGAGTGAATGCGCGCCGCGTGGTGGCGGGGGAGCGTGCCTATACCATCACGCCGTTTGATCTGCTGACGGCCGCCGCGCTTGTGGTGTTTGCCGAGGCTCGCGTGGATGTCGCCGTGCTCGAGGTCGGCATGGGCGGTCGCTGGGACGCCACGAGCGCGACCGATCCCGTTGCCGTTGCCATCACGGGCATCGGACTCGATCACACGCGCATTCTGGGCGATACGCTCGAGGCGATTGCGGGGGAGAAGGCCGCCGTCATTAAGCCCGGACGCCTGGTTGTGCTGGGCGAGGGCACGCATGAGCCGAGCGTTCAGCGCGTTATGGACACCCGTTGTCGCGAGTGTGGTGTGGTGCCGCTGGTGGTGAGCCACGCCACGACCAAGGTGCCGGCGCATGTGGGCGATACGGTTGAGTTTAGCTGCACCACGCCGCGTGCGATTTATACGTCGGGCATGGTTAAGCCGGCGTATCAGCCGCAGAATGCCGCGTGCGCGATTATGCTCTGCGAGGGGTATCTGGGTCGCGAGCTCGACCACGAGGCGCTTGATGCTTCGCTTATGGGCTGCCCTACGCCGGGCCGTTTTGATGTGTTGGGAACCGACCCGCTCAAGCTGATCGACGCCTGCCATAACCCCCAGAGCTGCGAGAACTTTGTGAGCGCCTTGGACGAGATCGATCCGTGCGTAGAGAATCGCCCCACGTTGCTGTGCGCCGCGCTGGCAGACAAGGACGTGGCGGGTATCGTCGACGTGCTGATCCCGGCCTTCCCGCGCGTGGTCGTCACACAGACCGATTCCGATCGCGCCCTGCCGGCGGAGGAGCTTGCTGCCCTGGTGGACTCCGATAAGCTCGCAGGCGTGTACCCCAGCGTGTCCGAGGCCCTCGCAGCCTTTGAGGCCGCAGGCGAGCCCTTCGTAGCAGCAGGTACCATCACCCTGGCCGGCGAAGTTGCCGGTCTGCTCCGCTAGATCCCTTCCGCAGGGTATCTAGTTTGCCTGCTCTCCACGAAATGGGCCTATCTACTACGTTTGACCGGCTACCCTCAACCATGCCGAGAATCGCAAAACCAAAACCGCAGGTAGAAGGCTTGTAAATTTTCAAAAAATACCCGCATGGTCGCCCCATGCAGGTTAAACGTAGTAGATAGGCCCATTTCGTGGCGGCATTCATGTGATGCGGCAAAGGGGCTGTCCCTTTGCCGCATTGCCTAGTCTAGGCGGACCGGATCGTGGGGGTAGGCGTTGAGGATCTCGACGCCGCTCTCGGTGACCAGGGCAAGGTCCTCGATGCGGACGCCGGTGCGGCCGGGGAGGTAGATGCCCGGCTCGATGGAAAACGTCATGCCCGGCTCCACGACCTGCTCGTTGACGAGCGAGACGTCACCCGGCTCGTGGTCTTGCAGGCCGATCGAGTGTCCCAGACGGTGCGTAAAGTACTTGCCATAACCCGCGTCCTCAATCACGTCGCGCGCGGCACGGTCCAGGTCGCACATGCGCACGCCCGGGGCGATGAGCGCCTCGGCGGCCTCGTTGGCGCGGCGCACGATGTCGTAGATGCGTGCCGTCTCCTCGTCCGGCTCGCCCCAAAAGAACGTGCGCGTCATGTCCGAGCAATAGTTGCGGCGACGTCCGCCAATATCGAACAGCACCACGTCGCCACGCTTGAGTACCGTATCGTCTGGCTCGTGGTGTGGGTCGCCGGCGTTGGCGCCAAAGCTCACGATGGGCGGAAAGCTAAAGCCCTCGCAATCGTGCTTGCGATACAGGCCAAGCATCTGGTCGGCGATCTCGCGCTCCGTCACGCCTTCGTGGACGAGCTCGATCGCGTCGGCCATCACGGCGTCGTTAGCGGCCGAGGACACGCGCATAAGCTCCTGCTCGGCGGCGTCTTTGTAGGTTCGCGCGGCGGTCACGGCAAAATCGCCTAGGAAGAATTCGCTCGCGGCATGGCGCTCCATGAGGGGCATCAAGAAGCCGGAGCGCATGACGGTGTCGATGCCGAGCGGTTTGGTCGGATCAACCTCGCGAGCGATGGCGTCGGCCACGACGTCGGTATCGGTGTGGTACGCGACGCGGGCATTGTCATACTCGGGCAGCTGATGCAGCGCGTTGACCAAGATCACGGGCTCGCTACCGCGTGCGAGCAGTACGCCGCAAAAACGCTCGAACATATCGGCATAAAAGCCGGTCAGGTAATAAATCGACCACGGGTCGTTTACGAGCAGCTGCGCGCCGGGGTGCTGAGCCTCGAGCGCATCGAGCACGCGTGCCACGCGCTGGTCATCGACATGTGCCATACATCGTCCTTTCGTTAGGTTGCCACCATGGTATCCCCAATGCCAGGGTAGTCAATTTGGGACGGGGCTATTTTAGCTGCGTCAAACATGCGAGCTGATAGGTAAAAGTAGTCAATATGGTCCCGTCCCAAATGGGCTGGTTTCAAAACTATGGCGGATTACGGGGCTGGACCTGTATTACTTGACCATGGGAAAAATAGCGAAATTAAAACCGCAGGTAGAAGGCTTATCAAAAATCGAAAATTGCCGGTATGGATGGGGGTCTCCGAATCAGCCCCGTAATCCGGCATAGTTTTGAAATGGCACTAAAGTAGGCACAAGCTAAATACCGATCCCAAGGCAAGTTGCGGTGGAATAGTTCCTTGATGCCGGGGTTTTGGCGGAAATCGGGAATTATTTCACCGCAATTGAGGAGGGGCGGGGCGGATGCGGGGTAGCTAAAAGAGCGCCGTCCCAAACGAGCTGCTTAGGCCGGGTCGATGTCCATGCTGGCGATGAGGTCGGTACCGGTGTCTAGGAGGTTGGGGAGGACTACATCGCCCATGCGGATGGGGGCTTTGACCACTAGGCCGCGGATGAGGTCCATGGTCTGGGCATGGAGTTCGAGCGGGATGGCTTCGGCCGTGCGCACGGGCAGCAGTGCCTCGTCGCCGCCTGATACCGCCACGGTGGTAGTGAGGACGCGCATGGGGCAGGTGAGCTCCTGATGTGCGAACTTATCGCCGCGCGGGCAGCTGTTGCCGGTCACGGCGCGCACCGTCGCCACGCGGTCGTCGGCCCCGCGCTCCACTTCCACCGTAAGGAGGCACTCGGATGGGCAGGTGGTGCAGTTGAACTGCAGCGTTTCGGTCACATTCGTGCTCATGGCTATGCCTCCTCGACGGGCTCGACGGAAAGGATAATCTCGCTGGCACCCAGGGCGCGCGCTTGCTGTATCACCTTTGCCGGCAGCGGGAAGCTTTCCATAACACTCGGTTTAAACGCGCGGACCTTGCCCGTAAGCAGTTCCTCGTCGCCCGCCAGAATGCGCACGCGGGCGGCATCGACCGGCCGGCGTACGCGAAAGTTGAGCCTGGTGAGTGCCACGGCCGTAATGCGTCCCGGCAGCGCGTAGCCGGCGATGCCGGCAGGGGAGACCGTGAGCTGGCAGCCAGCGCCCGTCTCGACATCCGCGCCGGTCCCCAGCGCGTACGTCGCCGCGGCTGCGCCGGCACGCTCGGACTCGGTCGTCACGTTATCGGCCAGGTCGTGCACGTGCAGCACGTTGCCGCAGGCAAAGATGCCCGGCACGCCCGTCTGCAGGCTCTGGTCCACCACGGCGCCGCGCGTGCGCGGGTCAAGCTCAACACCCGCGCCTACCGAAAGCTCGTTCTCGGGAATCAAACCTACCGAAAGCAGCAGTGTGTCGCACGGAACGATGCGCTCGGTCCCCGGAATGGGCGCCAGATTTTCGTCGACCTGGCTCACCTCGACGGCCTCCACGCGGTCGTGCCCAATCACGCGTGTGACGGTGGTGGACAGGTGCAGCGGAATGCCAAAATCGTCCAGGCAATTCTTTACATTGCGGCGCAGGCCGTTGGCGTATGGCATAAGCTCGTACACGCCCTCGACCGAAATCCCCTCGAGCGTGCAGCGACGCGCCATGATGAGCCCAATGTCGCCCGAGCCTAAAATGACGGCGCGCGAGCCGGGCTTGAGGTTGTCGATGTTGATGTATCGCTGCGCCAGGCCGGCGGTAAACACGCCGGCGGGGCGGCTGCCGGGAATCTTGATCTCGCTGCGCGTGCGCTCGCGACACCCCATGGCAAGGACGACGGCGCGCCCGATGAGCTGCAACATGCCGGCGGGGCTCATGAGCGTGACGGTGTGTGCCGAGGCATCGCTCGCCGCGCCACTTGCGCCCGTGCCTTCGACTTTGTCCTCGCTTGAGTCGATCCCAATCACCATACTGTCCAGGAACAGTGCGATATCGGTTTCGCGCACCTGGTCGATAAAGCGCTGTGCGTACTCGGGACCGGTCAGTTCCTGCTTAAAGTGTGAGAGGCCAAAGCCCGGGTGGATGCACTGGCGCAGGATGCCGCCCAGGTGCTGTTCGCGCTCAACGATGGCCACGCGCGCTCCGGCCTTGTGTGCGGCAAGTGAGGCCGCCATGCCGGCAGGTCCGCCGCCGATAACGACTACGTCGAACGCCTGCGTCTGCACGGCGCCGGCAGCAATTGATATCCTGTCGGCATCTGCGCAAGTGCACTCGACGCCCGATACCGCACCCATATCGATACTCGTCGCCATCCTAGCGCACCCCCTTCAACGGTCCCTCTACCAGCCAGGAGCCATCGTCTTCCAACGGTACCTCGCTGGGGTCGCAGCCCAGCTCGCGGGCCAGAATCGCCACCACGCGGCTTTGGCAAAAGCCGCTCTGGCACCGACCCATGCCGGCGCGGCAACGGCGTTTGACGCCCTCGACCGAGACCGCACCCGGGCGGCGTCGAATCGCGGCCACGATCTCGGCCTCGGGCACCGTCTCGCAGCGGCAGACGATCTGCCCCCACGCGGGGTCGGACTCGATCAGCTCTTCCTTGCGCGCAAGCGGCGCACGGTCGAAGTCGTCCGGCGCGCGACGAATCGGATCCCAATCGGCCCGCTCGCGCAAAGCAACGCCCGCCTCGCGCAGCACCTGCTCCATGCGCTCGGCAATGGCCGGAGCGCTCGCCACGCCTGGCGACTGAATGCCCGCCGCCTGGAACAGCCCCGGCACCACGGCAGACTGTCCAATAAAAAAGTCGTTCGTTCCCTTAATGACCGGACGCCCGCCGGCAAACGCTCGCACCACGCGGCGCGTGTCCAGATCGGGCACCAGCTTGCGCGCGCCGCTCAGCAGCGCGTCGACATCGCTCGCATAGGTCTGCGTGTCGCCCGCCTCGCGCACAGCGGCCGTCGCGGTGATCACCGTGTTGCCGTGGACGGTGCCCGTGACGATGACGCCCTTGGAAACCGGCGTGGGAACGGGGTAGAGCGGCATGAGTGCGCGCGGCTCCTTGTCCAGCACCACAATGTTGCCCTGGCGCCAGACCATCTGGAACTCCTCGGCGCCCGCCATATGCGAGATGTCTGCGGCGCCGTTGCCCGCCGCGTTAATCAAATAGCGGCAGCGCACATCACCGGCCGGTGTCACCAGCGTAAAACGAGCGGTCCCGTCACCGCTCCTGACGCCAGCGCCGGGAGCTACCTCGATCGTCTCCACCGGTGCGGAGCGCACAAACGTCACGCCGTTGGCTACGGCGTTCTCCATCGCGGCGATGGCGACCTCAAACGGATCGACATAGCCGGTCGAGGGACACCACAGCGCGCACGTGGCCTGGGCGCTGGCGCGCGGCTCCAGCTCGTGGATGCGCTCGGCCCCGATGATCGCCAACTCGGGTACGCCGTTTGCCAGCCCGTTGCTTTGCAGCTGCTCCAGCTGCGCGCGGTCTTGGTCGCTAAAGCCCAGCACCATGGACCCGGTGCGGCAAAACAAAAAGCCCAGCTCCTGGGCCCACGTGACATATAGCTCGCAGCCGCGGGCGTTGACCTGGGCCTTAACCGTGCCCGGCGCCGGATCGTAGCCGGCGTGCACCAGGCCGCCGTTGGCCTTCGACGCGCCCAGGGCAATGTCGTTGGCCGCCTCGACCACGCAGATGGACAGGTCATAGCGTGCGAGCTGCCGCGCGATGGCGCATCCGGTGATGCCCGCGCCCACAATCGCGATATCAAACGTTTCCGTCACAGTGCCTCCAAGACGAGTTGACAGGCTGTCAATAAGGCTATCCTACGGTGTGCGCATCCCCCGCGCAGCGGCAATGCGGCGAACAGCCCCGCTGCATCCGCCAACGGCAGGCGAGGGGAGACTCAGGTCAATCGGTGACCTCGTCTGGCACCTCTGTTGTCAAAGGTTTGTCTCGTTCTGTAACGGTAAGCAGAAGAGTTGGGTTCCATATGTTACAGATCGATACGTTTGCCAGGCGGGCCCTCTGTTTGTCTTGATTTGTAACAGTAAGAGTAGAAAATCGGTCCTATGTGTTACAGATTGAGATTTAAAGTCAGGGAGAGGTCATCTGTCTCGATCTGTAACATCTCGGGACCGTTTTGGGGTCTAGATGTTACAGATTTAGATGAACCCATCAGTCGGTTTCGAATGTCTAAATCTGTAACAGTTAGACCTGTTTTTGCCGAGTTGTTGTTACAGATTGTGATATTGAGATTGGACATTTTCCTTTGTCTTGATCTGTAACAGATAGAAGGGGTTCTGGCCCCTAGTTGTTACAGATTGAGATATTTAACGGAGGGCTCACCGTTCATCTTGATCTGTAACAGTAGGGACTGATTCTGGAGTCAAGATGTTACAGATCGAGATTTAAGTCTGGGAGAGAACGGTTTGTCTAATTCTGTAACATCTGGACCCGGATTCCGCTCTCACCTGTTACAGATTGAGATGTTTCTATCCGCCCATGCCTGCGACCTGCCAAATCGTTAACCCCCGTGTTACACTAACTCGAGTTGTAACTACCCCGAAAGGTATCCGTAATGTCCAAGTACATCTCTGAGCTCATGTCGCCGCAGCTTATGGGCGTCATCTATGCCTTTGTTGGCTTTATCATCGCCCTGTACGTGCTGTCGGTCGTCTATGTGTTTATTGACGCCCGCCGCCGCGGCGCCAGCGCTTACGTGGCATGGGGCATCATTGCCCTCATCCCGTTTGTAGGCCTCATCGCCTACCTGGTCCTGCGCCCGCACTCCTATGCGGCCGACCGCGAGGAGCAGGAGCTGGACATGGCCCTGCGCGAGCGTCAGCTTGCCCAGTACGGCACCTGCCCGCAGTGCGGTGCGCCCATCGAGAAGGACTTTGTGGTCTGCCCGGTGTGCGACACCCAGGTTCGCAACGTGTGCCCCAGCTGCCATCGCCCGCTCGACGCGCACTGGAAGGTCTGCCCCTACTGCCGAACTCGCATCCAGTAGCGCATCCATCGCCGGGCCGGCCGCAAGCCACGGGCCCCGCGCGCCGCGCGCAAGCCGCACGCAGCCCCGCCCCCACACGATGAAGCATGCGTAGAAAATCGCCCGCCGTGCCATTAAGGTGCGGCGGGCGCTTGTATACCTAGGTAACCTGCCTATAATGATGCAAGTCAAAACGCACGCGCCGGCAAGCGCAATGCACACCGCACGGCGCCAAGCAGCACTTGCACCAGGCATCCGAGAGGAGAAAACATACCCATGAAGGCACTCTACAATGACGGTTCGGTGGCCGAGCTCCCGCAGGACGAGGTCACGCACGTCATCCGCCACTCCGCCGCGCACATCATGGCGCAGGCCATCAAGCGCCTGTACCCCCAGGCCGACTTTGCCTACGGCCCCGCGACCGACAACGGCTTTTACTACGACGTCGACCTGCCCGAGGGCGTCAAGATCAGCGAGGACGACTTCCCCGCGATCGAGGCCGAGATGAAAAAGATCGTCAAGGAGAACCTCAAGTTCACCGTGTACGAGAAGCCCCGCGCCGAGGCCATCGCCCTTATGGAGGAGCGCGGCGAGAAGTACAAGGTCGAGCACATCGGCGATCTGGACGACGACGCCCGCATCACCTTCTACCAGCAGGGCGACTACATCGACATGTGCGTCGGCCCCCACATCTGCTACACCAAGGCCCTCAAGGCCTTTAAGCTCACCGGCGTCTCGGGCGCCTACTGGAAGGGTGACAAGGACAACAAGATGCTCACCCGCATCAACGGCGTCGCCTTTGCCACCAAGGAAGAGCTCGACGAGCACATGCACATGCTGGAGGAGGCCAAGAAGCGCGACCACCGCAAGATCGGCCGCGAGATGGACCTCTTTATGATGCGCGACGAGGCCCCCGGCTTCCCGTTCTTCCTGCCCAACGGCATGATCCTTAAGAACACGCTGCTGGACTACTGGCGCGAGATCCACCACAAGGCCGGCTACGTGGAGATCTCCACGCCGCTCATCATGAACAAGCAGCTGTGGAAGACCTCGGGCCACTGGGACCACTACAAGGACAACATGTACTCCACCGTCATCGACGACGAAGAGTACTGCATTAAGCCCATGAACTGCCCGGGCGGCGTGCTGGTGTACGCCTCCAAGCCGCACTCCTACCGCGAGCTGCCCATCCGCGCCGGCGAGATTGGCCTGGTGCACCGCCACGAGCTGCGCGGAGCCCTGCACGGCCTGTTCCGCGTGCGCTGCTTTAACCAGGACGACGCCCACCTGTTTGTGCGCCCCGACCAGCTGACCGACGAGATTGTGGGCGTGGTCAATCTTATCGACTCCGTGTACCAGAAGTTTGGCTTTAAGTATCACGTTGAGCTTTCCACCCGCCCCGAGGACTCCATGGGTTCTGACGAGGACTGGGCTCGCGCCGAAGAGGGCCTGCGTACCGCTCTTGAGCAGCTGGGCATGGACTACGAGGTCAACGAGGGCGACGGCGCCTTCTACGGCCCCAAGATTGACTTCCACCTGGAGGACTCGCTCGGCCGTACCTGGCAGTGCGGTACCGTGCAGCTCGACTTCCAGATGCCGCTCAACTTTGACCTGGAGTACGTGGACGCCGACGGCACCAAGAAGCGCCCCATTATGCTGCATCGCGTGTGCTTTGGCTCCATCGAGCGCTTTATTGGCATTCTGATCGAGCACTTTGCGGGCAAGTTCCCCACCTGGCTGGCTCCCGTGCAGGTCAAGGCGCTTCCGGTATCCGAGAAGAGCCGCGACTATGCCCACGAGGTGTGCGCCAAGCTGGAGGAGGCCGGCATTCGCGTGGTCTGCGACGATCGCGACGAGAAGATCGGCTACAAGATCCGCGAGGCCCGCAGCATCGACCGCGTGCCCTATATGCTCATCCTGGGCGAGAAGGAGGTCGAGGCCGGCAACATCTCCGTCCGCGATCGTTCCAACGAGACCGTTCCGATGAGCGTTGACGAGTTTGTTGCCAAGGTGACCGAGGAGATTAAGACTCGCGCCTAAGACAAACTGCACAACAATTAACAAAGGCGACCGTCTACAAAGGGCGGTCGCCTTTTTCATACCCAAATAAGAAAAGCCGCTGGTTGAGCGGTTTTTTTGTTGCACAAAAAGGTACAACTTGTCTAATCACTATTCCGATATGGCTGCGCAGATTCCTTCGTCCCTGTCGAAGGTCGGCCTAGCGACTGATTCCTTTGCGAAGATTACGGCTATGGCTCAGCAGAATCAGCTTAATGCTTTGTGTTCATACCTTGAAGCGATTGATTCCATAAAGTGGAATCAGATTGGGCCCGCTTATTCGGCTTTGGACAACGTTGGCTTTGGCGAGATTGACGGAGAGGGCATCGAGGATGATGCCGAGTAGCATGGGCTATATGACCACCGTCATCAAGGTGCTTAAGATTGGAGATGAGCGCGGCTCATTTTCAGAACTGATGGAACGAGACGATTCAGCTGCTTGATTAGCGACGTGGCTTGACATGTGTTTTAGAGGGATACAATTGGCCAAGCATTTCAGTTCAAATTAAGGTGGGCCCATGTTTGAGAAAGAGCAGGCTGGATTTAACTTTCTTAAATCCAAAGACGTGTACGCTATCTTGGATGGAGATACGTCATTTCGTTCAGACGCGCTTGATGAAGAGGTCTCCCTTCCGTATCAATCGGGCCCTAAGTTAGTTGAAGTGCTCAATAAGTTTGGAATAGACGCTTCGTATGGTTCATCTAGCCGGTGGATGTATGTTGAAGCCCTGCTCGAGCATTGTATCGAGAATAATCGTGTTTCTGATATGTTGGCCTATTTCTTTAACCTCGCGCGCTTCCAAAAAGAGTTTTCTGGCCTGACGCCGGAGGAAATAAAACGGAGACATGCCGTGATTGTTGAGGGTGCTATCGCTGCCATTAACAGCATTCTATTCTTTGGTGGGCATGAGCTGAGATGTTTCGGTAATAACTACGTCATTACGTCAGTCGATGACGTGCCCGCGATGTCTATTCCTTCAATCAACACGATTGACCGTTCTTATATTAAAGATATGGCCAATAGAGCCCAGGAAGATATTGAACTTGGGAATTTCGATAGCGCTCTCACTAAAGCGAGAACATTACTAGAAGAGGTCTTCTGTTGGGCTATCGAACGCAAAGGAGAACGGCCTTCGGTTGATTTCCGATCTCAGCCGAACACATTGAGCTGATGGCTCGCTCCCGCAGTTAACCGAACGCCCCCGCGGCCCCTCTCGGGCCCCGGGGGCGCCATTTTCCCAGTTGA